>JAJXVK010000211.1:4947-5446 GCA_021782155.1 Pseudomonadota bacterium | reverse complement strand
CCGGAAGAACCAGCTTTCCTCGACGGTCCATTCGACCGGGGTGCCATGCGGCGAAAGGCGCGCCTCGCCCTCCCCGGTCAGCTCGCTCTCGTCGTAATAGGCTTCGTCGCGGATCGAGTACCAGCCCTCATAGCGGTCGAGGTAGAGGTCGCCATTGGCTTCCATGCGTCGCCAGATCTCCTGGCTGGCGCGGTGGTGGCGATCCTCGGTGGTGCGCTGGAAATTGTCATAACGAACATTCAATTCCGCGCACATATCGATGAAATATTGAGACATTTCACTGGCAAGTTCGGCCGGTGTCTTGCCCAGCTCGCGCGCCTTCTGCGCCATCTTCAGGCCGTGTTCGTCGGTTCCCGTCTGGAAGAACACGTCGCGCCCCATCGCCTTGTGGAAACGCGCGATGACGTCGGCGGCGATCGCTTCGTAGGCGTGGCCGATGTGCGGTTTGCCGTTGGGATAGCTGATCGCGGTGGTGATGTAGTAGGGCTCGCCCATCGGG
>JAJXVK010000211.1:0-4937 GCA_021782155.1 Pseudomonadota bacterium | reverse complement strand
TCCCTAGAGCGCCCCACCCCGGCCAGCAACCCGCCGATTTCGAGCATCAGCAAAGCCGGGTCGAAGTTGTAGGTCGTCGCCTGTGTCGCGAGGCGCACGAGGCCGGCATGGGCATCGGCGATCCGCAGCCGCTGCGCTTCGTCCGCTTCGCGCAAATGCTCGACCAGCACCATCCGCGCCGCCTCGATCGCGGCGAGCTGCCTTTCGCGCGACGGGCGCTGGCCCAGCGCCGCCGACAGGTCCGCGCGGCCGGAAAAATCCGGATCGCCGCCTTCGAGCAAGCGCGCGAACAGGTCGTGGACCTTGCCGAGGTCCTGCTCGGCAAAGGCAATCGCCGCGCCGGGCGAGCCACCGGCGAAGGCCAGCGCCGCCTCGCGCGTGCGCGGTTGCAGCCCCGGGCGCGCCGAATCGACCGCGCGCGCGAGTTCGCCGGGCCCCAGCGGGTGGAAGCGCAGGATGCGGCAGCGCGAACGCACGGTCGGCAGCAGCCGCCCGAGCCGATGGGCCACCAGCAGGAACACCGTGCCCGCCGGCGGCTCCTCGAGGCTCTTGAGCAGCGCGTTGACGGCGCTCTTCTCGAGGTCGTCCGCCGCATCGATGACCAGCGCGCGCCGGGGGCCGAGCGTCGGCCGCGTGACCAGGCGGCGCTGCATCTGGCGCACCTGATCGACCGAGATGCTGCGCTTCCTGGCGAATGGCTTCCCCTCGGCCTGCTTCCTGGCGTCCTCTTCGGTCGCGGGGAGCGGCTCGAGCACCGAGATGTCGGGGTGCGCTTCGGCATGGGGCTGGGACACGCCGGGCTCGGCAACGTATTCCGCCGCAGCCCGCAGCGCGAAGCTCGCCTTGCCCAGTCCCTCGCGCCCCGCCAGGATCCACGCGTGGTGCATCCGCGTGCCGCCCTCGGCCGCCCGCCAGGTGCGCCAGGCTTCGTCGTGTCCGAGAAGTGACGTCATGACGGCAACAGCTCCCCCAGCGAGGCGAGAATCCGCGCATGCACCGCCTGAGGATCGCCGCTCGCGTCGACCACGACGAAACGTTCCGGCTCGTCCGAGGCGAAGCGGCGGAAGGCCGAATCGACCCGGTCGTGGTAGGCCCGCTCGCGCCCGCCGATGCGGTCCGCGTTGTCACCGTCGCGCAGCGCCAGTCGCCCGGCCGCCTCGCCGGCGTCGAGCGTCAGGAACAGTGTGCGGTCGGGCAGGAGTCCTTCGCTGCCGACCCGGTGCAGGGCGAGGATATCGTCGTCCGACAACCCGCCACCGCCGCCCTGGTAGGCGCGGCTGCTGTCAAGGAAACGGTCGCAGACGACCCATGCGCCGCTTTCCAGCGCGGGCCGGATCAGGCGCTCGACATGGTCGGAACGGGCGGCCGCGAACAGCAGCGCCTCGGCGCGAGCGCCCCAGCCCTCACCTTCGGTCGTCAGTAGGAGCTTTCGGATCGCTTCGGCTCCGGGGGTGCCGCCCGGTTCGCGCGTCACGACCACTTCAAGCCCGCGCGCCACCAGCGCGTTTGCCAGCATGCACGCCTGCGTCGACTTGCCGGCGCCCTCGCCGCCCTCGAAACTGACGAAGCGGCCCGTCATGTGCCGAATACGGCGAGCATGCCGTCACGGACGCGAGCCAGCGCACCTCCCTTGCCGACCGCTTCGCCGGCGACCAGCGGAAGGATCGCTTCTGGCCGGCCGGGTTCGCGCACAACCAACGCCGCGACCTCCTGTCCCTTGGCGATCGGCGCGCGTAGCGGCCCCTTGTAGCGGAAGGTGACAACTGGCTTGGCGGCCTGCCCCATCGGCATGGTGGTGAAATAGCGGCGTGGAGCGACCAGCGAGACACTGCGCGCAACCCCGCCCTGCACCCTGGCGTCGCCGATCACCGCGCCCTGCTCAACCAGCGGCCGGGCCTGCCAGGCGCTGAAACCCCATTCCATGAACTGACGCGATTCGGTGCGGCGGTGGCTCTCGCCGTCCATCGCCGCCAGCACCATCACCAGGCGGCGTCCATTGCGCTCGGCCGAGCCGACGAAGCCGAATCCGGCCTGGTTGGTGAACCCGGTCTTCACCCCGTCGGCGCCTTCGACATAGCCGTAGAGCGGGTTGTGGTTGCGCTGCTCGATGCCGTCGTGGATCATCATGGCGTGGCCGAAATAGTGGCGGTAGAGCGCCGGGTGCCGGGTGATCAGCGCTCGCGTCAGCTTCACCAGGTCGGCGGCGGACACGTAGGTCTGCCCTTCGTCCATCCAGCCATTGGGCGTGTTGTAGTGGCTGTCCACCATGCCCAGCTCGCGCGCCTTGGCGTTCATCATCGCGGTGAAGCGCGGCACCGACCCGGCAATCCCCTCGGCCAGCACGACGCAGCCATCGTTGGCCGAAACGGTAACGATCCCGGTCAAGAGGTCCTCGACCGAGGTGCTCGAGCCGTCGCCGAGGAACAACGTGCTGCCCACGCCGTGCCACTTCCTGAACGCCTCGTGGCTCATCGTGAAGTGCTGGCCGGGATCGAGCTTGCCCGCGTCGATCAGCTCGAAGGCGACGAAGGCGGTCATGATCTTGGTCAGCGACGCGGGCACGAATCGCCGGTGCGGCTGGCGCGAGAACAGCGTCTCGCCCGAGCTCATGTCGACCATCAGCGCAATCGGCGCCGTGGGCGTGAACGATTCGGGCGGTACGAACGATTCAGGCGCGGCCGCTCGTGCCGGGAGGGCGACGAGCGGGGCGATCAGCAGTGCGGCAATCAGGCGTTTCAAGCGGTCTCCCCGAAGCGGAGGCCCCGCGCGACGGAGCGCTGGTCAGCGCTCGTGCAGGACCCTCGCGTCGGCATAGCCTGCCGCACGCGCCTTCGCCAGCGCCGCGTCTGCCGCCGCGGGTTCGGCGAACGGCCCGATTTGCACGCGCCAGTACTTGCCGGATCGCGCAACCGTGCCCCCGACCGCCTTGGCGGCAGCCTGTGCGCGCGCTTGCGTCGACATCGCAGCGACCTGGACAATAGTCCGCTCGGCCTTTGCCGGGGGCGCGAAAACGGGTGCCGGAGTTGGCCTGGACGAAGAGGCCGGCCGGGCAACGGGCGCCGGAGCGGGCGCGGCGGGCGCCTTCGGCTTTTCCGCTGCCACCTTCGGTAAAGGAGCAGCAACAGGCGCGGGCGTCGCCTTGGCAGTCGGCTCGGGCTTGGCCGGCGGCCTGGCCGGTGGCGAGGTCGACGTAGCCGGGGCTGGCGCAAGTGCCGGTCCGGACACCTCGGTGGCGCTGGAGCCGCCCTCCTTCGGTGCGGGCTGCGCCGGGCCGCTGAGCAGCGCGTCTTCGGAATCGCCGAGACGCCGGCGCAGCACGTTGAGCAAGCCCGGTGGCGTCTCCATCCGCTCGGGCGCGGTTCGCCCGAGGCGCAGCAGCGCGCGCTCCGCCTCGGGCGGATTCACCCGCCGCACGCGCACCGCGGCGCGGCTTCCCGGTTCGAGACCGAGTTGCCGCCACGCTCCGGCGGAAAGGCCGACCACGAAGTTGCCGCTCATCGGACCACGGCGCGTCACGCGCGCGAGGATCGTGCGTCCACTCGCAAGCGAGGTCACCTCGATATAGCTGGGGAGCGGAAGCGTGCGATGCGAAGCCGTTACATCCGCGCCTTCGTCATCCTGGCTGGCATAGCCAACCGCGTCGTAATTCATCGTGTCGGCAGGCGTGTAGGTCTTGCCGTCGACGGTGAAGGGCTGGCCCAGCACGACCGGATAGTCGGCCGCCGGGCCCGTTACAGGCGTATCGCGGGCGGGACGGTCCTTGCGCGCAAAGGCTGAAGGAACCGCGATCGCGGCTCCTATCGCGAACATGGAAACCAGCGGAAAAAACCTATTTGCGGATCGCATCGGCAAGCAGCCCCACGGACAAAGCGTAAAAGTTGGAGCAGTTATAATCGAGGATGACTCGATAATTTCCGGTTAGCAGGTAACCGGTCCTGCCCTCGCCATCCGGTTCAAGGAGCGTCGCCATCACGTTGTCGGCTGGCCAGCGGCCATCCTGAGGCACCACGCCGAGCGCACGCCATTCGCGCATCGTGCGCCATTGGCTGTGCCGGTCGAACACACGCGGACAGCGCGGGCTGACCAGCTTGCTGGCCAGTGCGTCGCGGTTCAGTCCGGCCGGCACGTCGACCGCGAAGCCCCACGGTTCGCCCGGCCGCCAGCCCGCGTCGCGAAAATAGTTGGCGATCGAGGCGAGCGTGTCGGCGCGGCTGTTCCAGATGTCGGCGAAACCGTCGCCGTCGCCATCCTGCGCGACGCGAAGGTAGACGCTGGGCAGGAACTGCGGATTGCCAAAGGCACCAGCCCAGCTCCCCACAAGCCGCGAGCGCGGAACGCCGCGATCCATCATCTTGAGCGCGTCGATGAATTCGGTCGAAAACAGTTCGCGCCGCCGGCCTTCATAGGCAAGCGTTGCGAGCGAGCGCAGCAGGTCGAAGTCGCCGGTAAAGCTGCCGTAGTTGGTCTCGTGCCCCCAGATCGCGATCAGAATCTCGCCTGGCACGCCATAGCGCCGCTCGATCTGGCCGATCTGGCTGGCCGCAGCCGCGTACTCGCGCCGCCCTCCGGAGATGCGCGCGGAATCGACATGCTTGCGCAGGTAGGGGCTGAATGGCGGAATGGTCGGCTGAGGCCCGCCGCCGGGTTGCGAACGGTCGAGCGCGATCACACGCGAATTGAACGTCAGTCCCGGCAGGGCACGAGCGATCGTCGCCTCGCTGACGCCCTCGCTGCGGGCACGGGCCGCGAGCAGCTGAAGGTAACCCTGGAACCCCGCATCCTCACCGTCGTACTGGATGCGCCGCGGGGTTACGGCCGGATCCTGCGCGACCTTATCAGCCAGCGCTTTCTCGGTCGCGGCCCTGGAGGCGACGAGAGCCTCCTGTGCGGCCTTCTCGGTCGCGATGGTCTGGGCGATGGCTTTCTCGGCCGCAGCC
>JAJXVK010000210.1 GCA_021782155.1 Pseudomonadota bacterium | reverse complement strand
CCCATTTGAAGGATGTATGGGCAAAGGCAATCTCATGACCAGTGTCAAAGACCAGTGGCCAGAGGATCGGCACCTGCTGGCCTTGGTAGATCGAGTTGGTGGACACAAGCGCAGAAATTGCCTCCTCTATCTCGACCGCGTTCAACGTGTTTGTTCCCCTATCGATGAGGTCGCGGGCAAAGCCCGCTCAGGCTGTTCAGGCCTGACACTCTGCTTGGTCTCCGCCTTCTTCGCCTCGATCCATGCGTCGATATCGACCTGCCTGATGCGCCAGGAACCCCCAACCTTGAAGCCAGGCAGCGTGCCATCCGCCGCCAGCCGGTATGTCGTCTTTTCCGTCAGACGGAGATATTCAGCCACCCCCGGCAGCGTCATCACATCCGAACTCATGCGATTCCCCATGATTCCATCATGAGAAAATATGGCAAAAACCGGAAATGAAAAGGAATAGAAAACCCTATGCGGGAATTTTGTTGTTATTCTTCGTGCCTGCGACGCCGACGCCTGCCGCGTTTGGCTGGTAATGCGCCACCGGTTTTCCAGGCTTTGACATTCTGCGCCTTCCAGCGAAGCGCCGGACAGGCCTCAATGGCCGCACGCAGATCCTCCGGCGCGTCCAGCCGCGCGGCGTCGATGATGCCTTCTTCAAGCACGCCGGTCAGGAACGCCATTTCGCCTTCGCCGAATTGGAAAAGCGGTTCAAGACCCTGACGGCATTCCACCGTCACCGTGTCGATCCAGCCCTTCTGCCCGCCATATGGTTCAAAATATGCTCCAGGCAGGCAGGTGATCAGCTTGGCGGCAAGGTCCTTCCCGTCGCAGCCGATCATGTCCACGGATGCGGTTCGCCAGTCGAAGCTGCGGGCGGACGCGCCGATCATCAGGGTGCCGAGCTTGATCTTCGACCAGTCCAGACCGGGCATGGCGATGATGCGGTGGGCGTCAAACAGATCGCGGGCCGTGCGCCGTGCGATCAAGGCGACCAGCTTACCGGCGACGATCTCGTGGATATCAAGCACCGGCACTGCCATCGCTTGGGTGTCGCCAAGCGTCGCCGACGGCATCGGCCGCACACCGAAAAGCGGTGTGCGGAAAAGATAGTTGATGTCGATCTCGATGGAACCGGCGCCGCCCAGCACCGAGGCGTAGCGGAAGATCCATTTGCCGCCCGCATGTTCAGCCGGTTCGCGCCGGGGCGAATAGCCCTTCGATTCCATCAGGCGCAGAATGCGGTCTTCAAGACCCGGCCGATCCTCGTCCATGCTCGCCTTGTCGACGGCGCCGACATAATTGAGGTCGATATCGACCGACAACCGGTCAAGCGCGGCGTGAAACACATTGAGCGCCGTGCCGCCCTTGAGCGCGACGCGCGGGGCGATCAGACTGTCTGCGGCAATGGCGTCGAGAATGTCGAGCAGGCGGATCACACGCTCCAGCGTCGCGGGCTGAAACTGCCGCTCGGCAGCAATTCGAGCAAGGCTTTGGGCAGATACTTCCATTCACACGCCCTCAAAACCGGTTTCAACCGCCTGTGGCGGCAGGAGAACACGCCAAGGCTCGACCAGCACCGCGTTACCGGGCTCTGCGCCGAGCGCATAATGCTTCGAACGCGGAAGAAGCACGCGCAGGCGCTCAAGGGCGCTGTCGGCTACACCCAGAGCGGACTGCCGCCGCTCCAGCCACCAGCCGGTGAGCGCGGCGAGCGAGCGGAAGCCAAGCAGTTCGACATAATCGACGAGTTTTTCAGGGTCGAGGTAGCGCACCATATCGAGCGATTGCAGCACCTCTTCGACACCGCCCGCTATGTCCGGCCGATGCAGCACATCAACCAATGTTCGCTCGATGGCTGTTACTTTGATGGGAATGCCCAGACGATCCATGATGACGGTGAGATAGTCCGTCCGGTCCGCATCCAGCAGCGCCTTCGGCGGCCCTATGAGGCGGCAGAGGCCGAAGGGCAAATCGGCCAGTTCAGTGCGCCCCCGGCTTATCAATTGAACTTCGTTGAATTCGGAATAGGCGACGCCATGCAGTTCCAGCGCGGAGTGATAGCCCAAAACGCCATCGGCGCGCAGCTTGCTGGCGGCTATGAGCCGATCCACCATAAGAGTCTCTGCCGACAGATGCGCCGGAACGGCCGCGAAAACCTCGCGGCTCAGCCGTTTGATGTTGCCGACCTTCAGGTGATGCTTGAGCAAGCTGGTGATGCTCGCAGAGCCTGCCGGGCGCTCAAACGCAGCGGCAAACTCCGCCCGGGTAAACACCGGATGGGCCGAGAGGAAGGATGTCGTCCTGTGCGTGCGTGTTGACATTTCGGTTCGCGAAATTGCTATTGAATGGGCAATATATACACCTTTCACAGCAAAATTGTCAACAGACCTTCTCTCCTCCTTTCCCGTACAACTTGGCATCAATCTTCCTGTGGCTGCGATGCAAATTGAGCTGCGGGCGAAGCTGGGTCGGCATTGCCCACGCGGGATGAGCGGGAGCGGCGGGCGGATTTATCATTCTCGACTTCTGGCAGTCCCTCCTTCCGCGCCTTGGCGAAGGCGCGGTCGCTGTCGAGGAAGGCTTCAAGCATGAAAGGGATGAGGTCGGCGATTTTTTCTACCGAACCATAGGTGGCGGCGTAGAGTTTCTGGTAATCGGATAGCGCCTGGCTGAGATCGGCGCTCACCGTAATGGTGATCCTGGTCGGTGTGCGGTCGGGTAGTTTGGCGAGTTTCAGATTGGTCATGATCGATCCCTTCAACCCTTGTAGGGCCGCAATACAATGTCCCTTTGGACGACGATGCGCAGCGGCCAGCCGGGGCGGATGGTGATGGTGGGCTGGATGTTGAGGTTCTTTTCGGTGAGGCGCTGGCCGGCCTGGGCGGCGTTCTGCTGTGTCGATTCACGGATGGCGCGAACGAGATCGCTCACATTGCTGCCGAAACTGAGTTCGGTGCCAACGCCCAGGAGCGTTGCCATGGCGATGCCCTTGAGAAGCTGCCAAGTGTGATAATCGACGTCATCCTCCAGCCCGGCATAACCGGCGGCATCAGTAGCGGGGAGATTGTCGATCTGGATGGAGGAGCCGTCGGGCATGATGATGCGTTGCCAGACCAGCAGCGCGCGCGATTGGCCGAAGGCGACGACGCTGTCATAGGTTCCGATCAGCCGGGAACCTTGCGGGATGAGCAGCGCCGAGCCGGTCACGGTGTCATAGACATTTTCGGTTACTTGGGCTGTGACGAGGCCCGGCAGGTCGGAATTGATCCCGGTGATCAGGCTGGCGGCAATCACGCTGCCCGCCATGACCTGATACGGCGAGGCTGGGGTTTGCAGGGCATGCGGATTATAGATGCCGCCGCTGTCTTGGCTGTTCAGGAAATCGAGTTTGCGCTGCTGGTTGTTCTGGTCGCGCTCGGGGTCGAGCGTCAGGCGGTTTGCATCGGGCAGAACCGCCGCGGTTTGCATCGGCTGCGCGGTCGCCGCCGGCGCATCCTGCTGCGGCCGGTTCTCGATACGGAAAAACACGCCGGATTCCTTGGCCTGAATGGCTTGACTTGCAAGGCGTTGGCCCTAGCACCTGGATCGTGGCACTGCTGGGGCTATTGCTAGCGGACGCAGTCGTTCTAGGATTGGACGGCCAAGATCGCCGGGCAGCGGCGGGCCCAATTCAGGTGCTTTGGGCTGGATCTGCGAATAATCCCCCGGCAGCGCGGCAAGACCGTCGGGCGTCGGTTTCTTGTCGGTGTTGTAAAGCTCGTCGGCGGGCTGGCCCGTTCGGAGGGATGGCGCTTGCAGCGCCAGCATGGTGACACCAAGAATCCCGGCGGATGCGATGGCCGCGCCGCCGATCACCACGCCCTTCTTGAAGCGCACCAGTTTGCGACCCGGCGCGGCGCGGAGGTCGAGCTTTTCATCCTGCTTCGTCGTCATCGCGTGCTCCCCGCATTGCCCAGGAGACTCGTCCGCCGGGGCGTCCCGTCGGTGCGAGTGATGCGCACCACCTGTTGAGGTTTGGTGCCAAGCCGAAGTTCGGCGGCGGCGAAGAGGCGGTCGACTATGTAGTAATTGCCGCGCATGCGGTAATTGACGAATTCGCTGCCGCCGTCCGTGCCCACCACAAACAGCGGCGGCGCCTCCCCCTGGTCGATGCGGCGGGGGAACTCGATATAGACCTTGTGACCGTCATCGAAGGCGCGCAGCGGTTTCCAGGGTGGATTGTCACCACTGATGGCATAGCGGAAGCGGATGTTTTCCAGCGCGATGTTAGAAGCTACCGGCAAAGCTACCTCGGCCACCGCATTCTGTCGGCGCAAGACTGCGATCTGGTCTTGGGCATAGGTCCAGGAGATCGCCGCCATGGCGGTTTTCTCGGTGCTGTCGAGTTGCAGATGATAGCTGCGACGATCCGTAGTGATGACGAGATTGGTCGTCAGCCCCGGCGCGAAGGGTTTGACCAGCACATGGGTGCGTTGCGCCTCACCCGCACCGCTCAGCGTATCGCCGATCACCCAGCGCACCGTGTCGCCGGCAGACACCGAAGTCAGCTTCTCGCCCGGCTGCAAGGCGATATCGCTGACCCGTTCCGGCGCGGCATAGAGACGATAGAGCGCGCCTTCCGAATAGGGATAGACCTGGATGGCGTTGATATAGCCGTATTTGGTCGGCTCCAGCAATGCCGCCTTGTTGGCGTCCTCGACGCGCGCGGTCGGCGGGCGCCCGTCTTTTTCGACAATGTCCTCCTCGACCTTGCCGGGTTCAGGCATGAGCTGGCCAGGCAGCGGCAACACCTTCGGCACCTCGACGATCTGGACGGGCTTCAACGGTTCTTTCTCTATGGCCGCCGGTTTGAAGTCATCGGCATCATAGGAAATTGTCGGCGGCAATTGCCGTGTGGCGCAGGCCGATAAGGCCAATGCCGAAACAGATAGGATCAGAAAATTTTTCATTCTACGGGTTCCTTTGGATTGGCGGTGTCGAGTTCGCGCGACCAGTCGATGGCGGTCACGAACAGGCCAAGCGGGTTCTTGCGAAGCTGTTCGGCGGAGCGCGGCGGCTGGATTATGGTGGTCAGGATCGCGGTCCAGCGCTCGGTCTTGGCGAGGCTGCCGCGCTCGAACACCTGCTCGGTCCATTTGACCTGAAATGAGGTGTCGGAGGCCCGCACCACGCTGGTCACCTGCACCGAGACACTGTTTGTGCCGATCTGGCCGAAGGGATCGTTGGACTTGGCGTACTCGTTCAAAAACAACGCCGCGCGGTCCGTGGCGAAATCGTAAGCCGCCAGCCAGTTCTGGCGCACCAGCACCGGATCGGTGGAAACGCCACGGACATGGGTGACGAAGCGCTCCAGGTGCCAGGCGATCTGGGCGTCGGCGGGCCGGTAGGTGGCATCCACGGGCGCGACGGCACGGGCTTCACCGAACTTGTCCACCTCGACCACATAGGGCACGACGCGGCTCTGCATCGACTGCCAGACCAGCACAGCCGACAATCCGGTGGTCAGGAACAGTCCGCCGAG
>JAJXVK010000209.1 GCA_021782155.1 Pseudomonadota bacterium | reverse complement strand
ACAGCACGGATGGGCTGGCTGAACCGGATGACACAGTGGAAGGACAAGGCCGGCAAGAACCGCGAGGGCCAGTCGGTCGCGCTGTTCACCTACCCGGTGCTCCAGGCCGCCGACGTGCTGCTCTACCAGGCGAGCCACGTGCCGGTGGGCGAGGACCAGAAGCAGCATCTCGAACTCGCGCGCGATATCGCGCAGAAGTTCAACACCGACTTCTGCCCGGACGATGCGCCCGTCTTCACGCTGCCCGACCCCATCATCCCGCCACAGGCCGCACGGATCATGAGCCTGCGCGACGGCTCGGCCAAGATGAGCAAGTCCGACCCGTCCGACATGAGCCGCATCAATCTTGCCGACGATGCCGATGCGATCATGCAGAAGGTGAAGAAGGCGAAAACCGATCCCGAGCCGCTTCCATCGGAAATGGCGGGCCTCGAAGGCCGCGCCGAGGCGGCGAACCTTGTAGGTATCTACGCGGCGATGGCGGGCGTCACCGCCGAGGAAGTGCTCGCCCAGTTCGGCGGGCAGGGCTTCGGCGCGTTCAAGCCGGCGCTGGGCGAGCTTCTGGTGGAGACGCTCGAGCCGATCGCCGAGCGGTTCCGCGCGCTGCGGCAGGACCGCGAATCGCTCGACGCGATCCTTGCGCGCGGGGCGGCCAAGGCGCGCGAAATGGCCGCGCCGACGCTGGCTGCCGCGTACCGGTCGCTGGGGCTGGTGCGCGGATAAGTGCCTGAGCCCGCGACATTGTAACAGGCTCATTCAACGCACATTCAGCACCTTCCGTCCACGCTGCGGGCAAGCTAACATTTTTGTATCCCGACCGCTTGCGTGGCCGGGGCATTGACGGAGTCGCCCGAATGACCAGCTTCCGCTCCCGCCTTCTGGGCCTTGCCGCCGCGCCGCTGCTCGTGGCGGGGCTGTCGGGTTGCGCACAGACTTTCGACGCCAAGGTCCAGCGCTTCCAGAGCCAGCTTCCCGCACCCGCCGGGCAGACCTTCGCGGTCGTGCCCGACGACATCCGCGACCGCGGCGGGCTCGAATTCGGTCAATATGCGCACGATGTCGCCGAGCACATGGCCAAGCTCGGTTACGTAGAGGCCAGCCCCGAGAACGCCGACCTGATCGTCCACTTCGACTACCACGTCGACCAGGGCCGCGACCGGCTGCGCTCCACGGGACCGGGCTACGATCCGTTCTGGAGCCCGTGGTACCGGCCCTACGGCTATTGGGGCCGCCCCGGCTTCTACGGCCACGGGGCCTGGGGCTACGGCTGGTACGACCCGTGGTTCTGGGGGCCGGGTTACGGCAACGAGGTCGATGTCGTGACCGTCTACACCAGCGACATCGAACTCAAGATCGACCGGCGCGCCGATGGCCAGCGCGTGTTCGAAGGCAAGGCAGAAGCGGCCTCGCGCTCGAACGACCTGACCTACCTCGTGCCCAACCTCGTCGATGCGATGTTCACCGGCTTCCCCGGCAATTCGGGCCAGACCGTGCGCATCACCGTCGCGCCCGAGAAGAAGTAGCGCGGCTACCCGCTGAACGGGGTGACGAAGCCCCCGGTCGAGCCGAAGCCGCCCGCGCCGCGCACCGTCTCGTCGAGGTCCTCGACTTCGAGCCAGCTCGCCCGTGTCACCGGCGCGAGGACGAGTTGCGCCACGCGGTCGCCGCGGCGGACATCGAAGGCTTCCGTGCCGTGGTTGATGAGGATCACCTTCAATTCGCCGCGATAGTCCGAATCGATCGTGCCCGGCGTGTTGGGCACGCTGATCCCGTGCCTGAGCGCGAGGCCCGAGCGCGGACGCACCTGCACCTCGAAGCCGGGCGGGATGGCGAGCGCCAGCCCCGTCGCCACCGCGTGGCGCGCGCCCGGCGCGAGGGTCACGTCCTCGGCCGAAACCACGTCCATGCCCGCCGCGCCTTCGGTGGCATAGGCGGGCAGCGGCAGGTCGGCGTTGCCGGGCAGGCGCTTGACGGGAACCGGGATGGGCTGGGGGTCGTGCATGCAAGGGCCTTTCGCGCGAGCACGGTCCGTTCGCCCTGAGCTTGTCGAAGGGCCGTACTTCGCTTCTTCCGTTATGCCGGTGGGCTAAGGGAAAAGCTGTCCATCGACAAGCTCAGGACGAACGGCTGAAAGAGCGGTGCCGGAGCCTTACTCCTCGGGCGTTTCAACCGGTCCGAGGGCTTGCGCCATGCGTTCGACCAGCGCCATGGCGACATCGTCCTTGGGCATTTCGGGGAGACTTTCCACCCCGGACTCGGTGACGATGTGGACGGCGTTGACCTCGCCGCCCATCACGCTTTGCCCCTTGCCGCCCGACACGTCGTTGGCGACGATCCAGTCGGCGCCCTTGCTCTTCAGCTTGGCCTGGGCATAGGGCAGCACGTTGTCGGTCTCAGCGGCGAAACCGACCAGCAGCCTGGGTCGCTGGCGCCCGGCGCCGACCGTGGCGAGGATGTCGGGGTTCTCCTCGAGCATCAGCACCGGCGGAGCGGCGCCGCGCTTCTTGATCTTCTCGCCCGAGGTTTCCTTGCTGCGCCAGTCGGCCACCGCGGCGACGAAGATCCCGATGTCGGCGGGCAGCGCCTGCTTGACCGCCTCGGCCATCTCGCGCGCGCTTTCGATGTCTATGCGCTCGACCCCGGGCGGAGTGCGCAGAACCACCGGGCCGGAGACAAGCGTCACGCGCGCACCAAGCCGCGCGGCGGCGGCGGCGATCGCATAGCCCTGCTTCCCGCTCGAGCGGTTGGCGATGTAGCGCACCGGATCGATCGCCTCGAAGGTCGGGCCGGCGGTGACGAGCACATGGCGGCCGGTAAGCGGGCCCGGGCCGATGGGTAGCGGCTCGTACCCGGATGCGGTCGCCGGCGGCAACCCGTCACCATCGTGCGAACCCGTCCCCGCTTCGCCCTCGAACGGCTGCGGCGCTGCGCCGGCATCGCCCGAGACGAGGTGGTTGATCGCGTGGCGGTCGGTGGGCGGCGCGGACTTGGCCTTGCCCTTGCGCGCCAGGATCGGTCCGCCAGGCTGGAGCTCGGACGCGGGTTCGTCCTCCGCCGGTTCGATCGCCGGGACCGGCAGCTCGACAGGGTCGGACGGCATGTCGTGCCAGGCCGCGCCGCCGTCGCCATCCGGACGCGGAGTGCGGCGGGGAATGATCATCGAGAGCAGCCCGGCGAAGCGCGAGCCCCCTGCCGCGTCTTCCTGATGGCCGTCATCGCCTCCCGTGAACGGAGTCAGCGGGTCGATGACATGGTCGAGCGCGAGTGGCGCATGCGCGGAGCGCCGGGGAAGCGCCTCGCCGCTCAGGTACTGCCTGATCGCATCGAGAATCGCCGGCGGTTCGGGCAGGCGGCCCGGACCGAACTCGCCGCAGGCCATCGGCCCCTCGTCCGGATCGAGCACCGCGATACCGTCGGCGCGCAGCTGCTCGACGTTGCGCTGGGTGGCCGGGTGCAGCCACATCCGCACGTTCATCGCCGGGACCGCGAGCACCGGCTTGTCGGTGGCGAGCAGCAGCGTGGTGGCAAGATCGTCAGCCATGCCAGCCGCCATCTTGGCCACGAGATCGGCGGTCGCCGGGCAGACGACAACGAGGTCGGCCTGCCGCGACAGCTCGATATGGCCCATCTCGACCTCGTCCTTGAGGTCCCACAGGCTGGTATGCACCCTGTTGCCGCTCAGGGCCGCGAGCGTCATCGGCGTGACGAAATGCTGCCCGCCCGCGGTAAGCACGCACGACACATGGCCGCCTGCCTTGCGGATCAGGCGGATGAGCTCGCAGCTCTTGTAGGCGGCGATTCCGCCACCCACGATCAGCAGGATACGTGCGTCCCTCATCGTTTCGGCCTTGTGCAATGACACGCTTTGGTTAGCAATCCTTTGCCTGCGCGCACCAAATCGGGACGCGGTTGACCAAGTCTTAGGGGGTAAACGAAATCATGCGCCTGATCCTGACCGCGCTGGTCTTCCTTGTCGGGCTGTTCGACCTGATG
Source organism: Pseudomonadota bacterium (assembly GCA_021782155.1). Lineage (GTDB taxonomy): Bacteria > Pseudomonadota > Alphaproteobacteria > Sphingomonadales > Sphingomonadaceae > Novosphingobium. The sequence continues at coordinate 1,564 of JAJXVK010000209.1, read as the reverse complement.
ATGGCCGGCAATTTCCTGTTCGATCCCGGCGTCGCCGGCGCCGGGCTGGGCGTGAACGCGCTGGGGCCGCTCGGCGTCTCGACGATTCGCGCCGATTTTACCTCGTTCTTCGGCATCTCGGCGTTCTGCATGATGTGGGGCGCATGGCGCCGCAACGCCGACCTGCTGCTGGTGCCCGCGCTGCTGTTCGGCGCCTCGTTCACCGGGCGGCTGATCGACCTCATCATCAGCGGACCCTACCCCGCGTTCTGGTTCCCGATGACGATCGAGGCCGGGCACGTCGTGCTCATGATCGCGGCCTGGCGCATGCTGCCGCATCATTCGATCGAGCAGGTGATCGACGAGATCAACAACGGCTAGGGCGCCGGGGCGCCGGGGCTAGCCTACCCGAACAGCCCTGCGATCAGGCCGAAGGCGACCACCGCCGCGCCGGCGAATGCGGCCAGCAGGTAGCCGAACGGCGAGCCGATGCCCTTGCTTGCGCCCAATATCAAATCGATCTCGGGCAGCGGCGGCGGTTCGGGCGCGCCGCCCTTCGCCGGGAACATCTCCTCCACGCGGCGCACCAGAGCGGGCAGGCGCATCAGCGTTTCGGTATCGTCCTTGATGCGCTGCGCGATCGCCGCTTCGGGGCCCAGCTCGTCGCGGATCCAGTCGCGCACGAAGGGCGCGGCGGTGTCCCACATGTTGATCTCGGGGTCGAGCTGCGTGGCGATCCCTTCGACCATCACCATGGTCTTCTGCAGCAGCAGCAGGTGCGGCTGGGTCTGCATGTCGAAGTCGCGGGTGATCGCGAACAGCCCGTCGAGCATCTGGCCGACCGACAGCTCGCTTACCGGTTTGCCGCGCATCGGCTCGCCCACCGCGCGCAGCGCGGTCGCGAATTCGTCGACCGAGTGGTAGCTCGGCACGTACTGCGCTTCGAAGTGGATTTCCGCCACGCGGCGGTAGTTGCCGGTGGTGAGGCCATAAAGGATCTCTGCCAGCCACTGGCGCGCGCGGCGGTCGATCCGCCCCATGATGCCGAAGTCGATCGCGGCGATGGTGCCGTCGGGTTCGATGAACAGGTTGCCCTGGTGCATGTCGGCATGGAAATAGCCGCCGCTGATTGCCTGCGTCAGGAACGCGAGCACCAGCCGGCTGGCGAGCGCCTTGCGGTCGTGCCCGGCTGCGACGATCTCGCCGGTCTTGCTGATCTTGATGCCGTCGATCCAGTCGAGCGTCATCACCTTGCCGTTGGTGCGGTCCCAGTCGATCGCGGGGATGCGATAGCCTTCGAAGGCGTGCATCAGCTCGGCAAGCTCGGAGGCCGAGGCGGCTTCGCGGCGAAGGTCCAGTTCGCGCAGCGTCCAGCGCTTGAAGTTGGCGATGGTGAGGCGCGGGCGCAGGCGCGAGGCCTCGCCGCCCAGCGCCTCGAGGTGCGCGGCGGCCCATTCGTAGGTGTCGAGGTCGCGCGCGAACTTCTCGCGGATGCCGGGGCGCAGGACCTTGACCGCGACCTTGCGCCCCTCGGTCGTGACCGCGCGGTGGACCTGCGCGATCGAGGCGGCGCCGACCGGCTCGG
>JAJXVK010000208.1 GCA_021782155.1 Pseudomonadota bacterium | reverse complement strand
GGGCGATCGCGGCGGCGGCTTCTACGCCGGCTATTTCCGCGATCCCGACGGCAACAAGCTCAACGCTTTTCTCATGGAAACCCCCGCCGATGCCTGAGCCCCGGCACCTGGCCGACGGCTTCATCCACCTGTCGAGCGAAGACCAGCTCGCCGGGACCATCGACAAGCACTTCGCGGGGCGGGACGACCTCCACCTCGTCGCGGTCGACCTCACGGTGCTGGGCCGCGCGGTGAAGTGGGAAGTCTCGCGCGGCGGCGCGCTGTTCCCGCACATCTACGCCGACCTGCCGCTCTCGGCGGTGATCGCCTACGGCCCGCTGCGCCATGACGATGCGGGCGCGATCGTGCTCCCACCGGCGGGGTAGGAATGCCCCGGCCAGCCATCATCCTTGTCCTGATCATGGTCGCGGTGATCGTTGCGGTCGATATCCTCATCCTCAGGCACCATTTCCGCGCGCGACTGCTGGCGAACGTCGCGATCGTCGTAGTGTTCGGGGCAATCTGGTTCACCCTCCTGCGCAGACACTGACGCGCGGGCCTACTCCGCGCTGAACTCGCCCCGCGCCTTCAGCGCGCCGATCACGCCGACGCAGATCAGGAACTGGCCGAAATAGTAGAGCGGCCAGATCAGCAGGTGCGGCAGCGCGCTGTCCGCGAGCGGCCCCATGCGCGCGAAGATCACAAGGTCCGAGGCGGCGAACATCATCGCGCCCAGCCCCACGCGGTAGCGCGGGAAGCTGCTCAGCCAGGCCGAGGCCGCCATCCCGCCCAGGCCCAGCGCGTAGAGCGCGACTTGCGGCGAGCGCGTCAGCAGCCACGAGATCAGCGGGATACCGATCAGCGCCGCCACGCCCAGCGCCTTCTGGCTGATGCTCGGGTGCGCGCGGCGATTCTTGAGATAGAGCCCGATCGCCACCAAGTGGCCCGCGAAGAACGCCAGCGCGCCCGCGGTGAAGCTCAGTTCGAGCACCATGTCGCCCAGCGCGCCAAGCGCCATGACCCACGCGATCCAGTGCGCCTGCCGCGAGGGATGATGCGCCCAGGCATAGGCGGCGAGCAGCGCCACGCCCGCGCCCTTCCACGCGATCTGGTACATGCCCGGCAATTCGCCGTTCGAGACGAACCAGAAGGACACGCCGAACAGCAGGCTGGCGAGCAGCCAGGGCCTTCGTTCGGCGAGCGCGCGGTGCGGCATGGCTTGATCCCTCCTGTTGCCTGTCGATCAATGGGGCTGTCCCTATGCCAAGGCAATGGTTAGGGGACCGCGAATGACCCACGATATCCACATCATCGGCGGCGGCCTCGCCGGAAGCGAGGCGGCGTGGCAGCTCGCCCGGCGCGGTTTCCGGGTGAAGCTGTCCGAAATGCGCGGCGGCGGCGACAGCACGCCCGCGCACCAGGGCGCAGGTCTTGCCGAGCTGGTCTGCTCGAACTCGTTCCGCTCCGACGACGACGTGAAGAACGCGGTCGGTCTCTTGCACCACGAGATGCGCGGCTGCGGCTCGCTGGTGATGGCGGCGGCGAAGGTGGCGCGCGTGCCCGCCGGATCGGCGCTGGCGGTCGACCGCGACGTGTTCTCGGCCGAAGTGGAAAAGGCGCTGACCGCCCTCCCCAACCTCACGATCGTGCGCGAACGGATCGACGCGCTGCCCGCCCAAGGCATGACGATCGTGGCGACCGGCCCGCTCACCGCGCAGGCGCTCGCATCCAGCATCGGCGCGGCGACGGGGGCGCAGAGCCTCGCCTTCTTCGACGCCATCGCGCCCATCGTCTACCGCGACTCCATCGAAATGGACGTGTGCTGGATGGCCGCGCGCTGGGACAAAGGTACGTCAGAGGGGGGCGGCAAGGACTACATCAACTGCCCGATGACCCGCGATCAGTACCTCGCCTTCCGCCAGGCCCTGCTCGACGGCGAGAAGACCACCTTCCGCGAATGGGAAGCGAACACCCCCTATTTCGAAGGCTGCATGCCGATCGAGGTCATGGCCGAGCGCGGCGAGGACACCTTGCGCTTCGGGCCGATGAAGCCCGTGGGACTCGACAACCCGCACTGGGCGACGCCCGAACATCCGAACGGGCGCTGGCCCCATGCCGTTGTGCAGCTGCGGCAGGACAACAAGCTGGGCACGCTGTGGAACATGGTCGGTTTCCAGACCAAGCTCAAGCACGCCGAGCAGGTGCGCCTGTTCCGCACCATCCCCGGCCTCAAGAACGCCGAGTTCGCGCGGCTGGGCGGCCTGCACCGCAACACCTTCCTCAATTCGCCCGAGCTGCTCGACCGCCAGCTGCGCCTCAAGACCGCGCCGCATGTGCGCTTCGCCGGGCAGATCACCGGGTGCGAGGGCTATGTCGAGAGCGCCGCGGTTGGCTTGATGGCCGGGCTGATGGCCGCCGCCGAGCTGGCCGGGCGCGACTGGACGCCGCCGCCGCGCACGTCGGCACTGGGCGCGCTGCTCTCGCACATCACCGGCGATGCCGAAGCGGAGTGCTACCAGCCGATGAACGTCAATTTCGGGCTGTTCCCGCCGGTCGCCGATAGCGTCAGGAAGAAGCAGCGCAAGGAAGCCTACACCGCGCGCGCCGAGGCCGACATTGCGCCGTGGCTGGCCGAGGTAAACGCCTGATAGTCGTCAGCACTTGCACTTCGGCTTGGGCTTGTCCCTGGGACGCGTGGAGGCGAATTCGGCGCGGGTCAGCGAGCCGTCGCCGTCGCCGTCCGCGGCCTTGAAGCGGTTTGACGTCTTCACCGCCCATTCCTCGAAGGTCAGCAGGTTGTTGTGGTCGACATCGAGCTTGCGGAAGTCGCGCACGCGCGGCGCGAGCATCTCGTTGCGCGAGATACACCCGTCCTGGTTGCGGTCGAGCCGGTTGAAGCGCCGCTCCTCGCGTGTCGCCTCGCGCGCGATGGGCGGCTCGGGTCCTTCGAGGTCCGACACGTCGGAATCGGGTATTGCGTCGTCCGTTGCCTCGTCCTGGGGCGGAGCGGAGGCGATTGCGGCGGGCGGTGCGGCCTGTTCGACCGCGGCATGCCCCTCCCACCAGAACAACCCCGCCGCGACCAGCAGCAACGCGGACAGCGCACCGAACAGACTGCGTTTCATTGCAAGCCCCCGCAATCGAACACGGGAAACTACCTAGGCCTGCGTTGACGGCCGCGAAACGCCAACCGTCTCCGTCTTGGCGCGATCAACGGCCGGTGAGCCCGATTCGCATCACCGCGAGCAGGTCGCGGACCGGCCGCGCCCCGCCGCGCGCCTCGCGCACCGCCAGCCCGCGAAGCACCGCGAGCGGGCGCATCGCGCGCGGAAGTGCCGGCGCGGGGCCCGCGGCCTCCGGCAGCACCCAGTCCCGCGCCGCGGCGCCAATGGCATCGGTCGCGCCGCACCCGAGCAGCCGGGCCAGCGCCGCCATCGCCTCGATCCGTGCCTCCGAGAGCGCCCGGCCACCGTCCTCGCCAACCGCGGCGGCTTCCCAGCCGTCGACCAGCGCGCCGAGCGCCTCACGTTCCGTATCCCAGGGCCCGAGAAGCGCAAGCAAGGGCTCTCCGGCTGGCCATTCGCAGGCCGGCGCGCCGAAACGGTCGCGCCACCATGCCAGCCGCAACTGCACCGCGATCGGCTCGCGACCGGCCCGCGCGGCGTCTCCCAGCCGGGCGTCAAGAGTAAGAAAACCGCGCCAAACTGGTCGCGCAGGCGCCGGACAATAGGCGAGCGCGAGCCGCTGGACCGGCTCGAGCGGAAGCCAATTCCCAGGATGTCTCTCGCGTTCGCTCATCGATTTACACGATCTTAATGGTCAACAGGCAATTAACTCCGATTGCTCAAACAATGCTTACGCAATGCCCCTAATGCACAAGGCCCCAAGGTGGGTACCAGATAGATCAAAAGGCTATCCAAGATGCTGATCAGGTTGGCAAGACTGGCGAGGTCGCTATGCCGCGACTTGAGCGGAAATGCGACGCTCATCATCGCGATGGGCATGCCGGCGATCATCGGGGGCGCCGGGTTCGCGGTGGACACGGCGCAATACTACATGTGGAAGCAGGAACTTCAGCACGCGGTCGATCAGGCCGCGCTCGCCGGAGCGTGGAGCCTGTCGAAGAACCAGACCAGTTCGTCCTATTCGCAGCGAGCCGTCCAGGAGTTCAACGCCAACCTGCAGATCACCAACGGCATGACCTCTTCGCCCAGCGTCACGATGGGCAACTATGCCGGCGGCACGGGCAACAGCGTCCTCGTCAACGCGTCGATCACCAAGAGTCTGCCGTTCAGCAGCTTCCTGACCCATCGCCCCTTGCTGCTGCGCGCATCGGCGCAGGCCGCGTTCACCGCGGGCAAGGCCTATAACGCCTGCCTCGTCGCGACCAAGAGCGCCGGCACCACGCTGTCGATCGGCGGCAATGCGACGGTCAAGGCGCAGTGCGGCCTCGCCGCGCTGTCGTGCTCGGACGACGCGGTCAACATCGACAGCAGCGCGACGGTCCAGACCGATTCGATCGCCACCTGCGGCACCGCCCAGGTGCCCACCAGCCTGACGGACGTGGTCAGCGAGCACGTGCAGGGCCTGGTCAATCCCTTCGCCGACTACACCACGCCCGATTCGAACGGCGGCGCCCAGAGCTATGCCTGCAACAGCGTCAGCAAGGGCGGCAAGAAGACGCAGCAGGCGAACCTGGTCCAGGGGACCTACACCTCGCTGGTCGTCAAGTGCACGACCAACCTTTCACCGGGGATCTACGTGATCAACGGCGGCACGCTCGACATGACCGCAAACTACGACGTGAACGGCAGTGGCGTGATGTTCGTGCTCAAGAACGGGGCCAACGTGAAGCTGGGCGGCCAGGGCGTTTCGACCAACTCGCTCAACCTGTCGCCGATGCAGGGCAGCGACTTCACAACGTTGGGCTATTCGTCCAGCTACGCGGCGAAGTACCCCGGCATCCTGATCTTCGAGGACCCGAACAACAACCCGGGTTCGCCGGGCCACACCATCAACGGCAACTCCAACTCGCTGATCGAAGGGTCGATCTACCTTCCCTCCGGAGGCATCACGATCAGCGGCAACTCCTACGTCAGCAGCCAGTGCCTGCAGATCACCTCTCAGACGATCACCGTCCAGGGCGGCGCCTGGCTCCAGACGCTTTGTCCCAGCGCGCAGACCAACAACGTCGGCTATTCGCCCGGCGAAGTGCGTCTGGTGGGGTAACGATGAAGCGCCTGGCAAGCCTGTTCGCGCGGCTTCGCGCCAGCACCGAAGGCGCGATGGTCATCGAGACGGCCATCGTGACGCCGGTGCTGGTGATGATGTCGGTGGGGATCTACGACACCGGGCGCATGTTCGAGCGGCAGATATTCCTGCAGAGCGCGATCGGCGAAGCGACCGCGATCGCACTGGCCGCCAATTCCGGCGCATCGACAGACGTCACCACTGTCAAGAGCATCCTCGTCCAGTCGAGCGGCCTGCCGGCGAACCAGATCGCAGTAACCAAGAAGTACCGTTGCGGCACCACGGCCACGCTTATCGACGATTCGACCACCTGCGACCCAACCGGCGAGATATCCACCTACATCGACGTCTCGATCACCGATCACTACACCCCGATGTGGAC
>JAJXVK010000207.1 GCA_021782155.1 Pseudomonadota bacterium | reverse complement strand
TCGTTGCCGATGCCGGTGACCCTGGTCAGCACGGGCGGGCCGTCACCGATCAGCGTCGCGCCCTTGATCGGCGCGCCGAGCTTGCCGTTCTCGATCCTGTAGGCCTCGGTGCAGGAGAACACGAACTTGCCGCTGGTGATGTCGACCTGCCCGCCGCCGAACGACTTGGCGTAGATGCCGTTCTTGACGCGGGCGAGCAGCTCGGCGGGATCGTCGTTGCCGCCGCGCATGAAGGTGTTGGTCATGCGCGGCATGGGAGCATGGGCATAGGACTCGCGCCGCCCGTTTCCGGTGGGCGCGACGCCCATCAGCCGCGCGTTGAGCCGGTCCTGGATATAGCCCTTGAGCACGCCGTCCTCGATCAGAACGTTTTCCTGCGTGGGCGTGCCCTCGTCGTCGATCGAGAGCGAGCCGCGCCGCCCCGACCGGCCCACGCCGAGCAGCGAGCCGTCGTCGATCACCGTTACGCCGGGCGCGGCCACGCGCTGGCCGATGCGGCCCGAAAAGGCGCTGGTGCCCTTGCGGTTGAAGTCGCCCTCGAGCCCGTGGCCGACCGCTTCGTGGAGCAGCACGCCGGGCCAGCCGGGGCCGACCAGCACGGTCATCTCGCCCGCCGGGGCGGCAACGCTTTCAAGGTTGACCAGCGCCTGCGCCAGCGCGTGGTCGATCCCGCGGTTCCATGTTTCGGGTTCGAACAGGTCGTCGTAGAGGCGGCGCCCGCCGATGCCGAAGCTGCCCGTCTCGCGGCGTCCGTTCTGTTCGACCACGATGCCGATGTTGAGGCGGACCAGCGGGCGGATGTCATGGGCGATGAAGCCGTCGGCGCGCACGATCTCGACCACCGACCACGACGCGGCGAGCGAGGCGGACACTTGCGAGACGCGCGGATCGCGCGCGCGGGCGGCGGCGTCGATCGTCTCCAATAGCTTCACCTTCTTCTCGAAGGGCACGAGGTCGAGCGGGGAGGCGTCGGTGTAGAGGTGGCGGTTGGTGCGCTTGGGTGGCGGCGCGGGCTGGCCCTTCGCCGGATCGAGCAGCGCCAGCGTCTCGCCCGCGCGGGCGATCGCGGCGGCGGAAATCTCGTTGGCGTGGGCGAACCCGGTCATCTCGCCCGATACGCCGCGCAGGCCGAAGCCCGCCTCGCGCGAATAGTCGGCGGTCTTGAGGCGCCCGTCGTCGAAGCCGAACGATTCGCTGGCGATGAACTGCAGGTAGAGCTCGCCATCGTCGCAGGCCCTGAGCGCCTCGGCGGTCAGGCGCTGGGCGGTATCGGGGTCGAGCTGGCCGGGGCGGTAGAGCAGCGAGCGGGGATCGGTGGGCTGGGTCATCGGGTCAGATATAGGAACAACGTCATCCCGACGGAAGCTGGGATTGCTGTCGGCCAGGTCGTTCCGTTTCGCTGTCGCGCGAATATGGCCAGCGGTCCCGGGCCAAGCCCGGGACGACGCAAAGCCTCAGGCGACCGAGCCGTCTCCCGGCGCGGGCAGGTCGCCCGGCGAGATTTCGCGGAAGCCGGGATGCGCCGGTCCGCCTTCGAGCACGAAGCGCTTGTCGCAATAGCCGCAATCGACATAGCCCTTTTCGTCGATCTCCAGCCACACGCGCGGGTGCCCCAGCGCGCCGGGCCTGTAGGTTCCGTTGCTGCGGATGCCGGTCGCACCGTCGCAGCAGACGCGGGCAGAGTCGGTCAGCACGATTTCGGGAGGCTGGATCATGGCGGTGCCGCTAGCAAAATCGCTGCGGAGCGGCAAGCGGGGCAAACCGTCGTGGGCCTTTACTTTGCAGGCCGTGCGCGGCAGGCAGCGGCGATGGATACCCCGCCCCCCGCCATCCGCATCAAGGACCTCGTCAAGCGCTATGCCCCCACCGGCAAGGGCGCCAGGTCCGATGGGGGCAAGCTGGCGCTCGGCGGCGTCAGCTTCGACGTGCCGCAGGGTCAGATCTTCGGGCTGCTCGGCCCCAATGGCGCTGGCAAGTCGACGCTGATCAATATCCTTGCCGGCCTCGTCATGAAGACCTCGGGCACCGCCGAGGTCTGGGGCTTCGACATCTCGCACGACATGAGGAACGCCAAGGCCTCGATCGGGATCGTGCCGCAGGAGATCGTGTTCGATCCCTTCTTCACCCCCTTCGAGGTGCTGGAGAACCAGGCGGGCTTGTACGGTGTGCCCAAGGCGCTGCGCCGGTCCGAGGCGCTGCTGCGCGAGGTGCACCTCGCCGACAAGCGCGACGCCTATGCCCGCACGCTGTCGGGCGGCATGAAACGGCGGCTGCTGATCGCCAAGGCGATGGTCCACGCGCCGCCGATCCTCGTGCTCGACGAGCCGACCGCGGGGGTCGACGTCGAGCTGCGCCGCCAGCTGTGGGAACTGGTCGGCGAACTCAATGCCGAAGGCGTGACCGTGGTGCTGACCACGCACTACCTCGAGGAAGCCGAGGAACTGTGCGACCGCATCGCGATCATCAACCATGGCCAGCTCATCGCCAACAAGCCGACGCGCGAACTGGTCGAGATGGCGCGCGAGAAGATCGTGGTGCTCACCCTCGACCGCGACGTGGCCGAGCCGCCCGCGCACCCCGCCTTCATCAAGAGCCGGATCAGCGGCGAACGGCAGGTGGAAGTGACCTACGACAAGGACCGCATGAACGCGGGCGAGGTTCTCGCGCTGCTCCAGGGGCAGGGCTATGGCATCGTCGACGTCTCGACGCGCGAGGCGGACCTCGAAGACGTATTCGTTTCGCTGACGGCGATGGAGCCGGCGTAGGACGAAGTGCCGTTCGTCCTGAGCTTGTCGAAGGACCGCATTTCGCTTCTTGCGAGGTGAAAAGAACAGTACCGCCCTTCGACAAGCTTGGGGCGAACGGAGGTGGGATTGGCTGCTCATAACCACGACGTCCTCATCGTCGGTTCGGGCGCGGCGGGGTTGACCGCGGCGCTGGTGCTGGCCGAACACTGCAAGGTCATGGTGCTCGCCAAGGGCGCGCTCGACGAGGGCGCGCTCAAAGCAAGCACCACCGAAAGGACGGACGAGAACATGTTGCTACGTCAGGACAATTGCGACACCTTCGAGGATCACATCCGCGACACGATGGTTGCCGGCGGCGGATTGAACCGGCGCGAGACGGTGGAGTTCGTGGTCGAACACGCGCCCGCTGCCATCCAGCGGCTGATCGACCTCGGCGTGCCGTTCAACAACGAGAAGGGCGCGCTCCACCTCACGCGCGAGGGCGGCCATTCGCACCGCCGCATCGTCCACGTCGACGACGCCACTGGCTGGGCGGTGCAGCAGGCGCTGATCAAGGCGGCGAACGATCATCCCAACATCACGCTGCGCCCGCACATGGTGGCGATCGACCTTGTCACCGACCGCCACCGCGCCCATCCGCGCGGCGAGCGGCGGGTGTGGGGCGTCTATGCGCTCGACGCCAGCACCGGCAAGGTCGAGTGCCTCGCGGCGCGCGCGACGGTCCTCGCCACCGGCGGGGCGGGGCGCACCTACCTGTTTTCCACCGCGCCGCGCGGCGCGACCGGCGACGGCATCGCGATGGCATGGCGCGCGGGCTGCCGCGTCTCCAACATGGAGTTCATGCAGTTCCACCCGACCTGCCTCTACAACCTCGAGGTCAAGAACTTCCTGATCACCGAGGCGGTGCGCGGCGAAGGCGGCATATTGAAGCACCCCGTCACCGGGCACCGCTACATGCCCGACTACGACCCGCGCGCCGAACTCGCCCCGCGCGACGTGGTGGCGCGGGCCAACGACGACCAGATCAAGCGCTACGGGCTCGACTACGTCCATCTCGACATCAGCCACAAGGAGCCGGAGTTCGTCCGGCACCACTTCCCGACGATATACGAGCGCCTGCTGGGGCTCGGCATCGACATGACGAAGGAGCCGATCCCGGTCGTGCCCGCGCAGCACTATACCTGCGGCGGCGTGCTGATCGACCTTGCCGGGCGCGCGGACATGTGCGGGCTCTACGCGGTGGGCGAATGTTCGGAGAGCGGGCTGCACGGCGCAAACCGCCTCGCCTCCAACTCGCTGCTCGAATGCTTCGTGTTCGGCGATGCCGCCGCGCGCGACATCATCGCGCGCTGGAACGACTTCGCCGCGCCCCCCTCGCTCAATCCCTGGGACGAAAGCCGCGTGACCGATTCCGACGAGGAAGTGGTCATCAAGCAGAACTGGACCGAAATCCGCCGCTTCATGTGGAACTATGTGGGCATCGTGCGCACCAACAAGCGGCTCGAGCGCGCGCAGCACCGCATCAAGACGCTCAAGGCAGAAATCGCCGAATACTACGCGCACTTCCGCGTCACGCCCGACCTGATCGAGCTGAGGAACCTGCACCAGGTCGCCGAGCTGATCGTCAAGTCGGCGCGCCACCGGCACGAGAGCCGGGGACTGCACTACAATCTCGACTATCCGCAGACCGATCCGGCCGCGCGCGAGACCATTCTGGTGCCCTGATCGAACGCTGCACCCGCTGGACTCACCGGTCGGCCTATCGCATGACAGCGCAAACGATGCGATCGGGAGAACACGCGATGGACGAGCGCAACGTCGATGCCCTCGTGGTCGGAGCCGGCTTCACCGGGCTCTACATGCTGCACAGCTTGCGCAAGCTGGGCCTTGCCGCACAGGTGATCGAAGCGGGCGACGACGTCGGCGGCACCTGGTACTGGAACCGCTATCCGGGCGCGCGCTGCGACATCGAGAGCTTCGAGTATTCCTACTCGTTCGACGAGGACCTCCAGCGCGAATGGAAGTGGTCCGAACGCTACGCCGCGCAGCCCGAGATCCTCTCGTACCTGCGCCACGTCGCCGAGCGCTTCGACCTGCGCAGGGACATCGCCTTCTCGACGCGCGTGACTTCGGCGAAGTGGGACGATGCTCGCCAGCGCTGGTCGGTCGAGACCGACAAGGGCGAGCGCTACAGCGCCAGGTACTGCATCATGGGCACCGGCTGCCTGTCCTCGTTCAACCGCCCGAACATCCCCGGCCTCGATGATTTCGCGGGGCCGATCTACATGACCGGGCAATGGCCGCACGAAGGCGTCGACTTCACGGGCCAGCGCGTCGCGGTGATCGGCACGGGGTCGAGCGCGATCCAGTCGATCCCGCACATCGCCCGGCAGGCCGGGCACCTGACGGTGTTCCAGCGCACGCCCAACTTCGCGGTTCCCGCGCACAACCATCCGCTGACCGATGATGACCACGAACGGTTGCAGCCCGATTATCCAGCCTTGCGCGAGCAGGCGCGCCGTTCGCTGGTCGGCGCCTGGCGCGTTCTCCCGCAGACCGAAACTCCGGCGCTGGCCGCAACGCAGGAGGAGCTTGAGGCCGATCTCGATCGGCGCTGGGAGTTTGGCGGGCTGCCCGGCTTCGTGGGGTCGCATCCGGACAGCGGGCTCGATCCAGCCGCTGCCGACCGGATCGCCGAATATGTCCGCAACCGGATCCGCAGCCGGGTGAATGATCCGGATGTGGCCGAACGGCTCTGCCCGGCCAGCCACCCCTTCGCCTCGAAGCGGCTCTGCGTCGATATCGGCTATTACGAGACCTACAATCGCGACAACGTCGAACTGGTCGACGTCAACGCGACCCCGATCGAGGCGGTCGTCGCCGAGAT
>JAJXVK010000206.1 GCA_021782155.1 Pseudomonadota bacterium | reverse complement strand
GTGCGTCAGGTAAGCGTCGGCGTCGGCGTCGCTGTCGGCCATGCCGCCGGGTTCCTGCAGATGGTTGGGACCCAGCCACAGTTGCCCGGACGACAGCGCCGACACACCGCCGAGCAGATGGAACTTGTCCGCAACCAGCGCGCTCGCGCCGCGATGGGCCGCGATCAGCGCCGCCGACATGCCCCCAAGCCCGGAGCCCGCGCACACCACATCGAACGCCTCATCCCACGCCACCGCAATTCTCCTGATCGCCGCCTGCTTGGTGCGCGTGTCAATCCGCCGACGAACCTATCCTTGTCTAGGTCGAACGGCGGGCGCTTCCCTCCAAACCGAACCGACTGAGGCGCTGATCCGGATCAATCTTCCAGCAAGTGCTGGCGGATGGCTGCGATCCGCGCCTCGTCAAGGCCGAGTGCCTGGCGCGCATAGCCGGCAATCGTGCCGTGCGAGGCCGCCACGCTGTCGAGCGCGGATTTGAGATAGGCCGGCTCTGCGCGCATCAGGGCTTCGCGAACGTACGGGCGCATTTTCTCGAACGGATGCTTGCCGTCGGTCAGACCCATGCCGGCGGCCCGGTGGGTGACGGCGAATGCCTGCAGATCGACAACGGTGTTGGTGAGGGTATAGTCCGCGATGATCGCCTCCTCGTCGACACCCGCGAGCCCCAGTACCATCGCCGCGCAAAATCCGGTCCGGTCCTTGCCCGCCGCGCAGTGGAACAGGACGGGCGTGCCTCCTTCGAGCACCGCATCGAAAATGCCGCGCAAGGGAGCCACCAACCAGTCCTTCATCGTCGCATACGACCGGACCATCCATTCGCACGCCTGCGCGCCCGAGGCCGCGTGTTCCCATGGAGCGCCACGCTGTGACGCGGCGATCGCTTCGTCGAGCCGCCATGAAAGGTTGCGCACCGGGCCGGGCCAAGCCGTCGGCTCCTCGGCGATTTCGTCGTCACGACGCAGATCGACAATGGTGCGGATCCCGGTCGATGCGATTGCTTCGTGGTCGGACGGCGTGAGGTAGGTGAGCACGCCCGAACGGTAGATGACGCCGCGTCGCACCTTGCTGCCGCTCGAAGTCGCATAGCCGCCGATGTCTCGGAAGTTGCATCCGCCGGCGAGATCGAATGAAGGGAAATCGCGAAGTGCCACTTTGCCATACTCCAACGCCGATGCGTCGATCGAGAAACCATTACAGGATGTTGCCGGCGATCTTCTCCAGGGCGATCCGTGCGTCTTCGATGCTTTCGATGTGCGGCAGGCTGAAGGCCAGGCGTTCGGCGCCGGCATCCTCATAGATATTGCGCAAATCGCGGCTGTCGTCGCTGGGGGCAAGGATCGCGCCGATCTCGAAATGGGCGATGTCCCGCCCGGCTTCTTGCGCATGGGCCACGATTTTGGCGCGGCCCTGCTTCAGGTGCTCAGGCCCGGTCATGCCGGCTTCGGACAGCGTCAGGAGGCGTTTGCCAGCGTATGCGGGCAGCCAGCCCTGGCAATGCTGGCCGACGCGCTTCAGAACGCCGTCGCTGTACCCGCCCAGCAGGATCGGGGTATGTGGCCTGCGCACCGGGCGCGGATACATCTGCACTTCGGGAAACTTGAAGAAGTCGCCATCGAAGGCAAAGGCATCTCCGGTCCACAGTCCTTTCATCACCGCGATGCTTTCCATCGTATAGTCCCAGCGCCGCTCCCAGCTGCCACAGCTGGCCTCGATCTCGATCCGGCTTGCGCCACCTGTGCCAAGGCCCAGCAGAAAGCGCCCATTGCTATAGGCATCGATCGAAGCGACCTGCTTGGCGACATCGATCGGATGCTTCATCGGCATGATCAGCACGCCGGTCGATACTTCGAGCCTGGAGGTAAGTGCCGTCGCGCGCCGCGCCGATAAGCGGATCCTGATAGAATGGCACACCGTGCGTGTGCGGCCCCTTGATCTCTTCGCGAAGCGGACGGACGGTGTGATGGCCGCTGGTCAGCCAGTCAAACCCGGTCTGTTCGGCCAGCCGCCCGATTTCACCCATATCGATGTCGTTGATCGGTGCGCCCGGATCGGCGAACGGCCTGCTTACGCCAATTTTCATCAAGGCTCTCCCCAAGCGGTTGGTTGGGCGGGCGGAACGCCGCCCATCGTTATCCGTAGAAAAACTTCATGAGTTCGCTCTTGGCGATTACCCGCTCGCGCCGGGCGGCGTTGGAGGTGACGGGATCATCCGGCGACGTTTCGTCCGGATTGTAGATCGGGCCGGCGCCCAGCGCGTCGATCGTGCCGCGCGCGAGCGTTTCGGTGTCGGACGCGCCGGTGCCTTCGACGGGAATGCCGCGCCGGGCCAGCGTTTCGCGCAGCATCGGCGTGTCGGCGATCTTGAACAGCAGCATCACCACATCGACCCCGAGCGGCGTCAGTTCGGCCCACAGCGATTCGCACAGGTTGAGCGCAAACCCCTTGGTCGCGGTGTAGATGCCGGATTGCGCGACACCGCCGAAGGCAGCTTCCGAGCCCACCACGATCAGCCCGCCGCCGCTGTTGGCTAGGCGGCGACCGAAATGGTGAAGCGCCTGGGTAAGGAAGATCACGTTGCGCTGGATAGTCGCGGCCCAGTGGGCATAGGGCTGGTCCACGAACCGTGCGCCCGACGCTTCGGCCCCGGCGTTGAAAATCGCAAGCGTCATTGGCAGTTCGGCGGTGGCGGCCTCGATTCGGGCGACCGCATCGGGCAAGCCCAGATCGAGCGCCAGCGTGCGGGCCTCGACGCCTAGCGCGCGGACCGCTTCGGCCGCACGAGCCAGCTTTTCTTCCTGCCTGGCGATCAGCAGGCAGTTCATGCCGCGCTTGGCAAGTTCGATTGCAAAGGCGAGGCCGAGGCCATCCGATCCGCCGGTAACAAACGCCCATCTACCTGGCGCGATGGCTGCCGATTGCGTCATCGAGCGGCGGCTTCGGCATTGCCGGCCGGATTTGCTTCGCCGGTGATGCCCATCTTGCGGTTGAGATCGTCCATGTCGAGGTATTCGCGCCATTTGGCGATCTTGCCGTCATCGTCAAATTCGTAGATGGCGACCATCTGGTGCGGGCAGGGCCGCCCCATAATGATCGCCGTGTCCGACCTTTCCTGCATTACCAAGCGGTCGTTCGACAGAATGTTGACCTCATTGCATTTGTTGTTGGTGGCAAAAGTCATCTGGTTGAGAATCTCGGCGCGCAGCGCGTCCTTGCCCGTGATGATCGGCCCGCCCGGAACCCACAATTGCCACTCGGCGTCCTCCGCGAAGAACGACAGGATCTTCTCCACGTCGGGCCGCACTTCGTCGCTGCCGTCGCCCCAGGCGTCGTGCATGGCACGGACCTTGTTCTCGAGTTCGATGCCCATGATGCTTTCTTTCGAGATGGAGGGTCAGAGGCCTGCGGTGAGCGCGCGGGTGACGCTGATGAACGGTACAGTGCAGCTTTGCCCGCCATCGACGGGATATAGCATCCCGTTGACGTAGCGCGATTCGTCCGAGGCGAGGAACAGGGCCATCGCCGCAATATCCTCCGGCTCGCCGATGAAGGGCGTGTTGAGCACTTCGAGGAACAGGCGGTCCATTTCCGGGGTGGACCACTGGATCTTGGCCGGGGTTTGCGTGGGGCCTAACAAGATCGCGTTGCTGCGGATGCCGCGCTTGCCATAGGTGGCGGCAATCGCCTGTACGAACCAGTTGAGCGCCGCCTTCGACGAACCATAGCTGTAGGCCGTGATGTCGCCGCCCATCGAACTTCCCGACGAAGTGGCGATGATCGAGCCGCGACCGCGTTCAAGCATGTGCGGGATGGCGAACTTGCTCGCGATCACCGCTCCCAGCACGTTGACTCGCAGGTTGGCGAGAAAAATTTCCGGATCGAAGGCCAGAAAATCCATGTCGCGCATGGCGTGCTCGGTGTTGGTGTAGAGCGCGTTATTGAACAATACGTCGATCTGGCCGAAGTCGGCGACTGTGGTCGAGATCATTCGGGCAAGATCGGCCTCCTCGCCGACGTCAACTGTGATCGCGCGTGCCTTGCCGCCCGCATTGATCAGCGATTGCGCCACGGTTTCCGCGGGCTCGGCCCTGATGTCTGCAACGACAACGGTCGCGCCCTCGCGCGCGAACATCGCAGCACTGGCGCGGCCGATACCGCTACCGGCGCCGGTGATGATGCAGACCTTATCGGCAAGCCTCGCCATGTTTCTGTGCTCCTCGTCGCCGCGTTTGGCGTGCCTTGCTTGTGCAGAGTCGCGATTTTCAGGCTGGCGTTACCTGTCGAATGGTGGGGCGGGTGTCGCCGCAAAATAGTCCGCTTGCCCCTTGGACGGGCCGTGGCGGGTACGGGAGCATGGTGCCGGCAACGAAGCTAGGCTGCCGTGCTGCGCGCCGCCTCGATCCCCATTCCCAAAGACAGGTTATCCGGGAGCCGCTTGGCGAGAGCTACGCGGCGAAAAGGAAGACACGTGAACTGTTCGGGAGGATATCTCGATGATCGCCAATCGCCGCACAAGGAGCCTTGTCGCCATGCTGCTGGTGACCACCGCTACGCCCGCCTTCGCGCAAGGCAATCCTGCCGCCTGGACACAGTCGGACCCCGCGGAAGACCAGCCAGCCCGCGAGGATTCAGGCGATATCATCGTCACCGCGCGCCGGACGGCTGAAAACATCCAGTCCACGCCGGTTTCGATCACCGCATTCGGGACGGAATCGCTGCGTCAGGCACAAATCCGCGATACGCAGGACTTGCTGTTCAAGACGCCGGGCGTGTTCCTAGCCGGATCGGGTGGTCGCGAGAATTCGAATTTTTCGATCCGCGGACAGTCGAAGGCGCTTGCTGGCAACAGCGCGCCAGGCGTCATCAGCTATTTTGCGGATGTCCCCGCGCCGACGCTCGGTTCCAGCATCCCCATCTATGATCTTTCGTCGGTGCAGGTCCTCAAGGGTCCGCAGGGCACACTGTTCGGGCGCAACACCACCGGCGGCGCGATTCTCTACTACCCGACCATGCCGACCTACAGGTTCGAAGGCTACGCCCAAGCCTCTTACGGCAGCTACAACACGGTTATCGGCGAAGCGGCCGTCAACATCCCGATCGTCGATGGGAAAGCGGCGCTGCGCATTTCGGGTCAGTACCAGAAACGCGATGGCTGGACCAGGAACATCGGCGTCGGCAACGATGCCGATGACCTGAATTCGCGGGCACTTCGTGCAGCGCTGCTGCTGGAGCCGGTCGAAGGATTCAAGAACACGACCATCGCGGATTATTACCGCAACCGCTCGACCGGCGGCGCCTCGGTGCTGGTCGACGTGTTCGCGGGGCCGAACGCCTTGACGGCGACAGGAACGCTCGCGGCCGCGCAGGCCCAGCTCGCGCTGCAGCGCGCGCGGGGCGTGCGCGTCATCAATTCGGACATTGCTGCTTTCGAGCACGCCGACAGGTTCGGCATCACCAACCGCACCGAGGCGACGCTTTCCCCGGCGATCCAGCTGGTGAACATCTTCGGATACCGCCACACGAAGATCGATTATTACTCCAGCGTCGATGGCCTCCCGACGCTGATCTCGGACGGCACCGGCGCCATTCCCGGGGGCCTGCCCGTCGAGGTTGTCGGCGGCCGTCAGACCTCGGACGTCGAGCAGCTGACCGACGAATTGCAGCTGCGGGGCAAGGCGGCGGACGACAAGGTCGATTGGCTGGTCGGCGGCTTCTACCTCAAGCGAAAGCACAAGGGGCCGA
>JAJXVK010000205.1 GCA_021782155.1 Pseudomonadota bacterium | reverse complement strand
CGCCCCGCTCGTCACCGGGCCCCTCGCCCGAGATCATCAGTCGCAGCAGGAAGCGCGCCAGCCGCGGGCCCGAAGTATAGGCGCGGTCGGCCTCGATCACCGCGTCGTTCTGGCGCAGGCGCCGCGCCATCGCGCGCAGCAGCCGCATGGCGAGCCCGTTGTGGCGGTTGATGATGTCGGCAAAGGCGGCGCGGCTCAGCACCAGAGTCTCGACCGGGTCGATCGCATCGACGCTCGCGGTGCGTTCGCCGCCGTCGAGGAAAGCGATCTCTCCCAGCACCGCGCCGGCTTCGGCATAGTCGAGCACGATCTCGCGGCCGTTGGCGGCGACCATCGAAACGCGGACGAGCCCCGACAGGATGATGAACAGCGTGTCGCCCTGATCGCCCTGCGCCATGAGCATTTCACCACGCTTGAACGTGCGCGCGTGCGACCGCGCGATGATGTCCGACAGTTCGTCGGTGTCACACTCCGCGAATAGGCTCCGCAAGGCGAGCCTGTCGGCAAGTTGTGCGGCCTGCATTTCCCGAATGCTCCCTGTTGTCGATGCCATGCAACACAAGACGGGGTCATGTGAAGCGGTATCCGCTCAAAGCAGTTCGCAATATCGCACAACACGCGAGCGTGATTGGGGAAATAATTTTGCAGGGCCGGAGCGGATTGCCCCCTTCGCGGGCGGGCTCGCCCGGTCAGACCAGCCGGGCCTGCTTGACCGCCGCGGCGATGAAGCCGGAAAACAGCGGATGCGGCTCGAACGGGCGGCTCTTGAGTTCGGGATGGAACTGCACGCCGATGAACCAAGGATGGTCGGGCCGCTCGACGATTTCGGGCAGCAGGCCGTCCGGAGACATGCCCGAAAACACCAGCCCGCCCTGCTCGAGCGCGTGGCGGTAGGCGCCGTTGACCTCGTAGCGGTGGCGGTGGCGTTCCGAGATGACGGTGGCCCCGCCGTAGATCGTCGACACGTGGCTGTTGGCGCCCAGCTTCGCTTCGTAGGCGCCCAGTCGCATGGTCCCGCCAAGGTCGGTGTCGGCGCCGCGCTGCTGCAGCCCTTCCGCGCTCATCCATTCGGTGATGATGCCGACTACCGGCTCCCGCGTCTCGCCGAACTCGGTCGACGAGGCTTTCGCGATTCCGGCCGTGTTGCGCGCGCCTTCGATGCAGGCCATCTGCATGCCGAGGCAGATGCCGAAGAATGGCACGCGCCGCTCGCGCGCGAAGCGCACGCTGGCGATCTTGCCTTCGGATCCACGCACGCCGAAACCGCCCGGAACGAGTATGCCGTGCAGCGGCTCGAGCCGCGCGGCGATCTCCGCGTCGTCCTTCTCGAACAGTTCAGCGTCGATCCAGCGCACGTTGACCTTGACCCGGTTGGCCATGCCTCCGTGCGCCAGCGCCTCGTTCAATGACTTGTAGGCATCGGGCAGGCCGACGTACTTGCCGACCACGCCGATCGTGACCTCGCCTTCGGGGTTCTGGTAGCGGTCGACCACGTCGTCCCAGCGCGCCATCGCGGGCGCGGGGCCGGTCATGCCGAAGTGATGCAGCACTTCGGCGTCGAGCCCTTCGTCGTGGTACTGCTGCGGCACCGCGTAGATGCTCGAGGCGTCGAGCGCCGGGATCACGGCTTCCTTGCGCACGTTGCAGAACAGCGCGATCTTGGCGCGCTCGCCTTCGGGCAGCGGATGCTCGCAGCGGCACAGCAGGATGTCGGGCTGGATGCCGAGCCCGGTCAGCTCGCGCACCGAGTGCTGCGTGGGCTTGGTCTTCAGTTCGCCCGCGGCGGCGATGTAGGGCACCAGCGTGACGTGGACGAAGCAGGTTTGCTCGCGCCCCAGTTCGTTACGCAGCTGGCGCAGCGCCTCGATGAACGGCAGGCCCTCGATGTCGCCCACGGTCCCGCCGATCTCGCACAGCACGAAGTCGAGATCGTCGGTCTCGGCTGTCGCGAAATCCTTGATTGCGTCGGTGACGTGCGGGATCACCTGCACCGTCGCGCCAAGGTAGTCGCCGCGGCGTTCCTTGGCGATGATGTCGCGGTAGATGCGGCCCGAAGTGATGTTGTCCGCCTGCCGCGCCGAAACGCCGGTGAAGCGCTCGTAGTGGCCCAGGTCGAGGTCGGTCTCCGCGCCGTCGTCCGTGACGTAGACCTCGCCGTGCTGGTAGGGGCTCATCGTGCCCGGATCGACGTTCAGGTAGGGGTCGAACTTGCGGATGCGGACCTTGAAGCCGCGCGCCTGCAGCAGCGCCGCGAGGCTGGCGGCCATGAGTCCTTTGCCAAGCGAGGAGACCACGCCGCCGGTGATGAAAATGTACCGCGCCATGGGAGTCGGGCCTTAGCGTCTGGAAGTGGCAAGGGGCAAGCGAAAGGCGTGTGATTTCTAGCGCCATCCACAGCCAAAATGCGTCAGCCACCGCCACGCGCGTTGCGTGGCGGCCAAATGACCGACGTCCTGCGGAACCTTACTGGCCGGCCGGACCCTTGAGCGGATCGTTGGCCGGGGCCTGCTGCGCGGGCGCCGCGAGCGGGTCGGGCGCAGGGGCGGTGGGTGCCGCGCGCTGCAGCGAAGTGTCGATGCTGCTCGCCGAGGATTCCCGCACCGCGAGCGCGGCGAGAACGATCGAGAGCACCACGAACACGGTCGCCAGGATCGCGGTGGCGCGAGTGATGAAGCTGGCCGCGCCGCGCGCCGACATGAGCCCGCCGGGACTGCCGCCAACGCCAAGCCCGCCGCCTTCGGACTGCTGCATGAGGATCGCGCCGACCAGGGCGGCCGCGACCAGTGCCTGCACCACGGTTAGGAAAATGAACATCTGTGTCCTGCCTGAATTCGTTGGCGGCCATGTAGGACCAAGGGGCCCGCCGCGCAAGGCGCAAGCCCGGTTCCGTTGGCGACCGTTCAATCGCCCCCGTTCAGTCGTCGTTGCGGCTCGCCGCGGCAATGATGGGCACGAAGCCCTCGGCCGTCAGGCTCGCGCCACCGACCAGCGCGCCGCCGACGCCGGGGACCGCGAGCAGCTCGGCCGCGTTGCCGGCGTTCACCGACCCGCCATAGAGTATCCGCACCTTCTTGCCCGCTTCGCCCAGCGCGGCGACGAGCCGCGCGCGAATCGCCGCGTGCATCGCCTCGACGTCGCCGGTCGAAGGCACGCGGCCAGTGCCGATCGCCCAGACCGGTTCGTAGGCGACGTTGACCCGGCCCTGCGCCGATTCGGCGGCCAGCCCGGCATCGGGCAACGACGCATCGACCTGCGCGGAGACGACCGCTTCGGCCTGCCCTGCGTCGCGCTGCTCGAGCGTTTCGCCGACGCAGATGATCACGCCCAGCCCCGCGGCCATCGCCGCTTCGGCCTTGGCCTTGACCTGCGCATCGGTCTCGCCATGGTCGCTGCGCCGTTCGGAATGGCCCACGATCACGAAGTCGGCGCCCGCGTCGGCGAGCATCGCCGCGGCAATGTCGCCGGTATGCGCGCCCCTGGCTTCGGCATGGCAATCCTGCGCCCCGACATCGGCGTGGGACAGCTCGTCGGTCAACGACGAGACCAGCGTGAAGGGCGGCGCGATTCCCACTGAGACATCCGGGTAGCGGGCGGCGGCACGATCGATGGCGCGGGCTTCGGGAAGCGTCGCGCGCACACCGTTCATCTTCCAGTTCCCGACGATGTAGGGCCGGTTCGGCATGGCGGTGTAAGGTCCCTGTTCCTTGACTGACGATGCGGCTCTGACGGGCCGCGGCTGTCGCACTTCGGCGACTTACGGATGCCCAAAGCCTATCCGGACGCTCCTGCCAAGGGGAAATCGCTCGCGACCGGCATGCGGACTTCACGGCGGGAGCCTTCCGGCGCGCCCTTTCCACATCCCGCCATCGGCCCGGTTCATATCCTTGCCATTGCGGGAACCGCGATTGCCGCCTAAGGCAGCGCGCCGAGGGACACGGGTCGCGCGCGGCCCGGCCCGACAGCCCAACACGGCGCAAGCCGCAGACCAAGAAGCAGACGACTCCCAGATCATGCTCGGCTTATTCCGCAATTTCTTCAATTCCCGCTTCGGCGTCGGAATTACCCTCGCCTTCCTCGTCCTCATCGCGATCGCCTTCGCCAGCGCCGACGTAACCGGCGGAAACTTCGGCGGGATCGCTGGCGGCGAGGTCGTGGCGCATGTCGGCAAGGGCAAGATCGGCACGGCGGAAGTCCAGCAGACCGCGCGAGCCGCGTTCGACAATGCGCGCCAGAAGGATCCTGCGCTGACGATGCCGCAGTTCTTCACCGACGGCGGTCTCGACGACCTGATCGGCGGCATGATCGAACGCCTCGCGGTCTGGGAATGGGGCGAACAGCACGACATGGCGGTGAGCAACCGGCTCGTAGGCAGCGAACTGGCGCAGATTCCCGCCTTCCAGGGCCCCGACGGCAAATTCAACGACCAGACCTATCGCGCCGCGATCGCGCAGCGCCGCCTGACGGACCAGACCGTTCGTGACGACGTTTCCAAGGGCCTGATGGCGCGGCTGGTGCTGACCCCGGCGACCTATGGCGTGAAAATGCCGCGCGAGGTGCTGATGCGCTATGTCGCGCTGTTCAAGGAAAAGCGCGAGGGCGACATCGCGATCCTGCCCTCCGCGCTGTTCGTTCCCAAGAGCAAGCCCGACGACAAGACACTGGAATCCTGGTACAAGAGCCATACCGACCAGTTCATCCAGCCCGAGCGGCGCGTGCTGCGCTATGCGATCGTCGATGCAACCTCGCTCAAGAACGTGCCCGCGCCAACCGACGCCGAGATCGCCCAGCGCTACAAGGACAACAGCGCGGTCTTCGCCCCCAGCGAGACGCGCACGCTGACCCAGCTGATCGTGCCGACCCAGGACGCCGCGCAGGCGATCGCGGCCGAGGTCGCCAAGGGCGCCTCGCTCGAGGCCTCGGCGAAGTCGAAGGGACTGGAGACCGCGCACCTCGACAAGATGTCCAAGGCGTCGCTCGCCGGGCAGACCTCGCAGGCGATCGCCGACGCAGCCTTCGCGGCGGCGAAGGGCACCCTGCTCGCGCCGGCCAGGGGCCCGCTGGGCTGGATTCTGCTGCACGTCGACGCGATCGAGAGCAATCCCGGCAAGACGCTGGAGCAGGCGAGGCCCGAACTGGTCAAGGCGATGACGATGGAAGCGCAGCGCAAGGCGCTGTCCGATGCCGCCGCCTCGGCGGACGACAAATTCTCGACCGGTTCGAGCCTGGCCGACATCGCCAGGGACCTCGGCGTCGAGATCAAGACCACACCGCCGCTCGTCAGCAGCGGCGAGGTCTTCGGCAAGCCCGGCCAGCAGGCCCCCGAAGAGGTCAAGCCGCTGCTGAACGCCGCCTTCTCCATGGAGCGCGAGGGATCGGCGCAGGTCGCCGCCATGGCCAACGGCACCAGCTTCGCGATCTTCGACGTCAGCCAGATCACCGCTTCGGCGCCGGCGCCATTCGCCGAGGCCAAGGACGCGGTCCTGCGCAACTTCATGCTCGACCACGGTTTCGACGCGGCCAAGGCGGCCAGCGACAAGGTCCTCGCCGCGCTGGCCAAGGGCAAGAAGCTCGCCGAAGCGCTCAAGGAGGCCGGTGCGCCGATGCCCCCGCCGCAGCACATCGCGATGACCCGCGAGGAACTGTCGAAGAGCGGCAACCGCATCCCGCCTGCGCTGGCGCTGATGTTCAGCATGGCCAGGAACACCGACAAGCGGCTCGAAGCGCCCAACCACATGGGCTGGTTCATCGTCGCGCTCGACACGATCACCCCCGGCGAAGTGAAGCCCGACGAT
>JAJXVK010000204.1 GCA_021782155.1 Pseudomonadota bacterium | reverse complement strand
CGACCTCGCCTATATCGGCTCCCCCTTCATCGCCACCGCGGAGGCCAATGCGGTCGATGGGTACAAGCAGGGCATCGTGTCCGGCCGCGCAAGCGACATCGTCTATTCGAACCTCTTCACCGGGGTACACGGCAACTACCTGAGGAAGTCGATCGTCAACGCCGGGCTCGATCCCGACAACCTGCCCGTCAGCGACCCGTCGAAGATGAACTTCGGTTCGGGCGGCAATACCGAGGCCAAGGCCTGGAAGGACATCTGGGGTTGCGGACAGGGGATCGGCAACGTCACCGCAGTGGAAAGCGTCGCCGAGCGCGTCGACAGGCTTGAGGCCGAGTACCGCGCGGCTCACGCTGCGCTGTTGCGAGAAAGCGCACGCTTCGTGAACTGAGCCGGGATCCCGGCCTGGGCGGCCTGTGTCGCACCCCACAGCGCATCCGCCATGCGGTCGAGGTGGGCGTAGTCGCGTGCCGGATCGCGCCTGCTGAGCGGCACTCCCCCTCGCCTTGCCGGATCGAGCAGGCTTCGTCTCAGGGCGCGTTGAAGCATATCCAGCCGCGCCAGCACCTCGATGTCGGCCCTTGGAACGCCGCTTGCGTGCCATTGCGTCCAGGCTGCCTCGATCTGGCCGATCCGTTCGATCACCATCTGGTTGTAGTGCCGGTGCGGTCCGCGGTGGAGCGGCAGGCCGAGCCGAAGCGCCATCGGGTCGCTCGCGGGCAGCAGCAGGCCATTGCGGCGGAAATCGTGGAAGCCGATCCGTTGCGGCTGCAGCCGGGCGATCATTGCCCCAAGACCCTGGCTGGTCAGCACCTGGCAGGGTAGCAGGTGATGCCGCTGCAATCCCTCGCGATAACCGGGCGCCCCCGGGCGATTGACCGAGCGGAACGGCATGGAGGGACGCGGCGCTGCAACCATGGCCCTCATTGCCTTCGCGCCGTGATAAGCTTGTGCGGCCCCGGATCGAGCTGGACGGTCCCGATCCCCGGCAACTCCACCTCGCACGACGAGGCGACGCTGCCATTGGCGACCAGCCAGTCGGCGAGGCGCATCGCGGCCCGGCCATCGGCCTCGGCAGCGCCATCGGCGGAGGCGGAAGCGGTGAGCCTGAAGTCCTGTCCAGCCAGGAATTCGAGCCCATGGCTTCGCAGGGCGCCATCCTCGGCCCGCTCGATCGCGGCGAGCGCCAGCGATGGGAACGGACCACCCTCGAGCCAGGCCGAAACCCCGGCGCGGAACCAGGCGGGGCTGCACAGACTCTTCGAGGGCAGCCAGCCAACGGCTTCGACTCCGGGCAGTTCGCTCAGCGCCATGGCAACGGCGGCGACGGTTCGTACCACC
The DNA here is from genome assembly GCA_021782155.1 of Pseudomonadota bacterium. Taxonomy (GTDB): domain Bacteria; phylum Pseudomonadota; class Alphaproteobacteria; order Sphingomonadales; family Sphingomonadaceae; genus Novosphingobium. Next base: position 4,487 of record JAJXVK010000204.1, on the reverse strand, counting down.
GGCAGCAACCGTTCCGCGCCGGCCAGATGCGGGCCGGGACGCAGGATCAGCGCTTCACGGGGCGGATCTTCACGCAGGCCCGGCAGATCATAGCGCCGGGGCATCGAGGGCAAGGGCGCGGGCTGGAGGGGAGCGAGGCCTTCGAGATCGAATGTCAGTCCGTCACGCAGCAGCTCGACCCAGCCATCGGCCCCGGCGTCGTGCGAAAGTGTGAACTCGCCCCCCTCGGCGGCAAGCTTCGAGACTTCCGCTGCAGTGGGGCGCGTGCCCTCGCGAAATACGAGGCAGGACAACTGCATGCCTCCGTTTCGCTGCCCCAATTCGCTCACGCCCGTTCCCCTGACAGAACGCGTTACTTGTCCGATTGATTCGGTTCCGTCGAGTCGTGCGCCCGACCAATGAATCCAAATTGGCTGAGGAAAATCAGGATCGGATCAAAACGCACCCATATCCAGACCCGCCGCAAGGGCCTGTCCCAGATCGCGACACCTGTCGAGCGTCGCGGTGTCGAGCGTCTTTGGCGCGAGGATTTCTTCGGGGGTCTGCGCGCGTGTATTGACGATCAACGGTTCGGCGACGCGCCGCAGCCGCCAACCGGTGGCGATGCGATCGACCTGCGCCTGCGCGCCCGTTCCATCCGAACCGGCCGCGATCAGCGTCGCATAGGCCCGCCCTTCGATCCGGCCGAGAAGCGGGTAATAGGAGCGGTCGAAGAACTCCTTCATCTCGCCGCTCATCGTCGCGAGGTTTTCCGGGCAGGCGAAGATGTAGCCGCAAGCCGCGAGCATGTCGGCGATATCGGTATCCGCAGCGCGCTGGACGCGCACGTCGCCCGCGGCGCGCGCGCCCTCGAACGCCGCCTGCGCCATCGCCTTCGCCGCGCCGGTGCGCGAATGCCAGACAATGAGGAGCTGCTTCATGCAGCCTTGATTACCGGCAACCGTCGTCGGACGGCAACTGCCCGGTGATCACGCCGCCAAGCATGCCGCCGAGCGCGCCAAGGCCCTTTTTCTTCTTCTTGGGCTGGCACTTGGGCGGCGGAGCACCCTCATCCCCCGAATCGGCCATTCCGCCCATGCCTCCCATTCCCGGCATGCCCAGCATCATGCCGGTCATCGAACGGTAGCGGATGCGGGCCTCCCACTGCGGGTGCCAGACGACATTCGGGCTTGCGGGCCGTGGCGGATAGGCGAAGCTTTCCTCCGGTCCGTAGGCATAGATCATCGCGTACATGAAGTTGGGTGCAGCCTGCCTGACTTCGGCGGGGACCGTGCAGTTGGTGGTCTGCGGCGAAAGCACCGTGCGGTTGGCCACCAGCCTCGCGACCGTCGCCGGCGAAAGCCAGTCGCTCAGCCCCCCGCCGAATTCGCGCGAGGCGCTCGACGTCCACCATACCACGTCCTGCATCTGCTGGCCGTCGCCCTTGCCGCCCATGACCCAGGCGTAATAGCCGGTCGCGTCGGGCACGAGGCTCCAGTTGAGCAGCGTCGAGCCGCCCGCCTGCGTTGCCGAACTCGCCCGCAGCGCGGCCATGAAGTCGTGGCTCAGGGTAAAATCCATCTCGGGCGCGTAGTTCGCCACGACCCTGTGCGCGCCGGGCAGCATCGAATCGGGCTTTGCGTACTTGCCATCGTCGGACGGCCAGCGGCCATAGGTGCGGCTGCTTGCTTCGTTCACCCAGTTGTCAACCGGCACGCTGCTCGAGAACAGCCCCGGCGGGACCGACCCTGCGCCCAGCTTGCTGAAATCGATCACCACGGGCTGGCCCTTGGGTGCGTGCTCGCCGCAACCCCAGAAGATCAGCATCCGCATCCTGGGTCGCTGGAACTGATCGGGCGCCGAGGTTCCCGCGGTATGCACCGGCGTCTTGAGCGCGAGCGAGGCGCCCAGCTTCATCCCTGCGGGGATGAAATGGTCGGCCCTGGGAGCGCCGCCCGTGGGCGCGAGCGACGAACCGAGTTCGAGATCGAGTTCATGCCGCGCACTGTTGCGGCCGCCGCCGAACATCATCGACATCGCCGCGCCAGCGCCCGGTCGCTTGCCTCCCGCGCCGCCGCCGGGGCCGCCCATCGCGCCCATGCCCGAGATCGTGCCCGCCTTCATCTCGTAGCGCGCGATCGGCGGCGTGCTGCGCTGTGCCGTTGCCGCATAGGCCGCGACTGCGCCTCCGGCGGCCAACGCCGTCGCCAGAACCAGACTTTTCGTGGAAGCACCCCTGCCCATCGCTCGAACTCCTGCATGGAGACTCGCGGACGTTGCCGCCGGTACGACCTCTATCGGACCGAGTTCTGCTGTTTGTCCTTGTCTCGCGTCAAATGGAATCGTGGACGCACGGGGCGGGACGCTGTTCGGCGGGCGAGCGATGGGGTAACTGCCGTCTGACGATGACGCCGGTAACTTCGATAGACCGTTCGCTTTCGGGCCTCGCCTGGCGCTGGCGCGGCGGGAACATGGACCTCGGCTCCGCGGGCCTTGCGGAAGGACTCGTCGACCAGTTGCTGCTCTCGCGCGGCGTGGCGGCGCGCGATCTCGCGCGCCATCGCCGTCCGACACTGCGCGACTTCCTGCCCGATCCCTCGATCTTCCGCGACATGGACGCCGCAGCGGACCGGCTCGCCCATGCCGTGCTGGCGAACGAGGCGATCACCATCTACGGCGACTATGACGTCGATGGGGCGACCAGCGCCGCGCTGCTCATCCTGCTGCTGCGCGAGCTGGGCGTGGCGGCGCGGCACTATATCCCTGACCGGCTGCTCGAAGGCTACGGTCCATCGGGTGAGGCGCTGGTGCGGCTCGCGCGCGAGGGAACGCGCCTGATCGTCACGGTCGATTGCGGGGCGATGGCGCACGAGGCGCTCGCCGCCGCGCACGCGGAAGGAGTCGACGTCGTGGTGGTCGACCACCACAAGTGCGCGCACGAGCTTCCGCGCGCCGCCGCGCTGGTCAACCCCAACCGGCTCGACGAGACCGACGAGGCAGCCGCGCACGGCCATCTCGCCGCAGTGGGCGTCGCCTTCCTGCTCGCCGTCGCAATGGTGCGCGTGCTGCGAGGGCAGGGCTTCTTCGCGCAGCGCAAGGAGCCCGATCTCATGGCCCTGCTCGACCTCGTCGCGCTGGGCACTGTTGCCGACGTGGCGCAGATCCGCGGGCTCAACCGCGCCTTCGTGGCGCAGGGGCTCAAGATCATGGGACAGCGCCGTAACGTCGGCCTTTCGGCGCTGATCGATGCGAGCCGGCTCAACCGCGCGCCGACCTGCAGCGACCTCGGCTTCGCGCTGGGTCCGCGCATCAACGCCGGCGGGCGCGTGGGCGAAGCAACGCTCGGCGTGCGGCTGCTCACCACCACCGACGCGGACGAGGCGCGCGACATCGCGCAGCGGCTCTCCGCCTTGAACGAGGAGCGCCGCGCGATCGAGCAGGCGGTGCAGGAAGCCGCCGAAGCGCAGATGGCCGCGCAGCACAACCGCTCGGTGCTGCTGCTGTCGGGCGCGGGCTGGCACCCTGGCGTGATCGGGATCGTCGCCGGGAGGATCAAGGAGAAGAGCGGCCGGCCAGCGCTGGTCATCGCGCTCGATGCCGACGAGGCGGGCAACGGCAAGGGGTCGGGCCGCTCGATCGCCGGTGTCGACCTCGGCGCAGCGATCATCGCCGCGCACGAGGCCGGCTTGCTGGTCGGCGGCGGCGGGCACGCCATGGCCTGCGGGCTGACCGTGGCGCCTGATCGCATCCCCGAACTCGCCGACTGGCTCGACGAGCGCCTCGCGCGCGGCGTTTCCGAAGCGCAGGCGCACAAGTCGCTGCTGCTCGACCTCTCGCTCGCGCCCGGCGGACTCACGCCCTCGCTGGTGGAGACGCTCGAGGAAGCCGGCCCGTTCGGCATGGGCTGGCCCGGGCCGCGCGTGGCTGTGGGGCCGGTCCACCTTGTCAAGTGCGACCTCGTCGGCACCGACCACGTGCGCATGGTCGCCGCGGGCGCCGACGGAAAGAGCTTCAAGGCGATCGCTTTCCGCGCCGCCGAGACCGAGATGGGCCAGGCACTGCTCCACGGCTCGCGCGGGCGAAAGCTGTGGCTCGCGGGCCGGGCGAAGACCGACGACTGGGGCAGCCGCCCGGCCGCCGAACTTCATGTCGAAGATGCGGCCTGGGCCGATTGAGCGCCGCGCGAAAGCAAGGGGTTGACCCCTGCCCCACACTCCCTTAGAGGCGCGGGCCTTGCCAGCGGCTCATGCCGTGCACGGCCCCTTCGTCTAGCGGTCAGGACGCGGCCCTTTCACGGCTGAAACACGGGTTCGATTCCCGTAGGGGTCACCATCTCTACCAGGCCTTGGCCTGGGACGGATGGCGCGGTATGGCGAAGCACTACGGCCCCTTCGTCTAGCGGTCAGGACGCGGCCCTCTCACGGCTGAAACACGGGTTCGATTCCCGTAGGGGTCACCACCTTAGCATTGTGCCCGGGGCGTGACGGCATTCCGCGCTGGCACTTCGC
>JAJXVK010000203.1 GCA_021782155.1 Pseudomonadota bacterium | reverse complement strand
TTAGGTTGTGTACGCCGCCGGCGTTGCCGGTGGTATTCATGCCAAGCCGGCGGGCGGGCGGAATAAACATCTAATATGTAGCCTTGCAATACGCCGCCGCGAACTATATCGCGGGCGTTGGTGGCGACGCCGTCGCTATAACAACGAATTAGGAGTCTGTCCCCGATTTTTACTGCACTCAATCCGGTCTGGGCGCACTTAATGAGACGGGCGCAGGGTTTGGGTTGGTCAGGAGTTCATGCACTGCTTGATCCGAAGCATCACGAGAGGATTACCGATACAACGGCGGTGCTGGAACGAGTGCCAGCTTTTGGCGGTTTGCTTGCCAGTGGCGAAGAAGAGGCGCTGTCCAACGCCCTACGGAAGGCAGGTGGAGTCGGCCGACCTCTGAGCGAATGCAACCGTAAGGCACGCAGATCAGCGCCGAAGCCGAAATTTCCGCAGCAGCAGCCGAATAACAAGTTCACCTTGCAATTTCCGCCTGATGGCCGAAAATGGTTCTTCGGGGAATTGCTAGGGTTGCAACGGGGCGCTCAATGACAGACCCAATCCGCCGCGATCAATGCTTCGTAGCCCTGACCCGCCCACAAATGTTCGCCGGCGTCACCTACACCTTCTTCGTCATAAATGCCGTGATCGCGGTCGAGCTGTTCCTGATCTTTCGTGCCTGGTGGGTACTTCTGATCGCGGCAGCGCTTCACGGCATCGGCATGCTGATGTGCCTCAACGAGCCGCGCATCTTCGACCTGTGGATCACCCGTGCACGCACCTGTCCGCGGGTGAAGAACCACGCGCTGTGGGGCTGCAATTCCTACCGCCCGTGAATGCGCCACTTGCCGTTCGTCTGCCCTCACGAAAGCATTGACCTGCCAGCCATATTGACCGAGACTTTGCGGCAATCAGGGGAGTCGAAAATGGGTCGGGCGCACAAAGCTCCGGAAACATCGCGGACCGTGCGGCTGGACTGATCCTTGCGCAAGGCGATAACCCGAGATCCGCGTCAAATTCGCCGCGAGGCGCCTGCGGGCAATCACCTGCCTTATGCGCGGCACCTTGACGCCCATACGATCGAGACCCGTGATGGATTGCTGCTGCAGACCATCCGCCTGCGCGGCCTGCTGTTCGAGACCGCCGACAGCGACGACCTCAACTATCGTGCGGAACTGCGCGATGCGATGTTGCGCGCGGTGGGAAGTTCGCGCTACGCGCTCTACCACCACCTGGTGCGCCGGCGCGCCGAGGCGGAACTTCCTGCCGAGTATGAGGACGATTTCTCGCAGTCGCTCGATGCCCGCTGGCGCGAGCGGCTCGGCCAGCGCCAGCTCTATGTCAACGAGCTGTTCCTGACGCTGGTACGCCGCCCGCTGCAGGGCCGGATCGGGACGGCGGACCGGGTCAAACGATGGTTGGGCCGTGCGGGCAGGCAGAATGACGCAGTGCTTGCCGGCGAGAAACACGCGCTCGACAACGCGCGCGAGGCGCTGATGGCAGCATTAGGCCACTACGATCCCCAGCTGCTCTCGACTTATGACGAGGGCGGTGACCAGCGCTCCGAGCCGCTCGAACTCTTCAGCTGGCTGTTCAACGCCGATATGCGTCCCGTGGTGGTGCCGCACGGCGATCTCGGACATCACATCCCCGCCCGCCGGATCAGCTTCGGGCAGGACACGGTCGAGCTTGCGCCTGCCGGACCGCTGGGCCGACGATTCGTCGCGCTGGTCTCGATCAAGGACTGGCCCTCCCAGACCATGCCGGGGATGTTCGACGAACTCGCCCGCCTGCCTTTCGAGATGACCATGAGCCAGAGCTTCGCCTTCGTTGAACGGCGCGAGGCACTGGGCAAGATGAACCTCGCGCTGCGCCGTATGCGCTCGGCCGAGGACGAGGCGGTCTCGCTGCGCGAGGATCTTTCGATCGCCAAGGATGAGGTCGCCGCAGGCCGCGCAGGCTTCGGCGAGCATCACACCACCATCGCGCTCCCTGCCGATGATCTGAAGCTCCTCGATAGCCATGTCGCCGAGGTGATTGCGCTCTTGGCCGATCTCGGGATCACCGCCGTGCGCGAGGATATCGCGCTTGAACCGGCGTTCTGGGCCCAGTTTCCGGGCAACTTCCGCTATATCGCTCGGCGGGGGCTCGTCTCGACCACGAATTTTGCCGGCTTTGCAAGCCTCCACAATTTCCCCGTCGGCAAGCGCTCGCGCAACCACTGGGGGGATGCGGTCACCCTGTTCGAGACCACCGCGGCCGGGCCCTATTTCTTCAACTTCCACCAACAGGATCTCGGGAACTTCACGGTGATCGGTCCCTCGGGATCGGGCAAGACCGTCGTGCTCAATTTCCTCCTCGCGCAGGCGCGCAAATACAACCCGCGGATCATTTTCTTCGACAAAGATCGCGGGGCAGAGCTGTTCATTCGCGCGATCGGCGGCAGCTACGATCGCCTGCGGCCCGACGCGCCCTCCGGCCTCAACCCGCTGCAGTTGCCCGACACGCCGGCCAATCGCCAGTTCCTGATCGAATGGCTGACGCTGCTCGCCGGCGGCATCGATAGCGCCGAGGCCGAGCAGCTGCGCGATGCGATCGAGACCAGTTACCTCCAGCCCGTCAAGCGTCGGCGCCTGCGGTATCTGGTCGAGCTGTTTCGCGGTTCGGATCGCCCGCGCGCCGACGACCTCCACGCGCGCCTACGTCCGTGGTGGGGCGAGGGCGAGCGGGCGTGGCTGTTCGACAATGAAGAAGACCGCACCGATCTCGCCGCGCAGACGGTCGGGTTCGATATGACCGCGATCCTCGATGACCCGACCGCGCGGACACCGGCGATGCTGTACTTCTTCCACCGGGTAGAAGAGCGCCTTAACGGTTCACCAGCGATCATCGTCATTGACGAGGGCTGGAAGGCGCTCGACGACGATGTGTTCGTGCGCCGAATCAAGGACTGGGAGAAGACGATCCGAAAAAGGAACGGTATCGTCGGCTTTGCGACCCAAAGCGCGCAGGATGCGCTCGAGAGCCGGATCGCCAGCGCGATCATCGAGCAGGCGGCAACGCAGATCTTCATGATCAACCCCAAGGCGCGCGCCGAGGACTATATCAACGGCTTCGGCCTCAGCCATCACGAGTACGAGCTGGTCAAGTCGCTCCCGGATAGCTCGCATTGCTTCCTGATCCGCCACGGGCGCGAGAGCGTGGTCGCACGGCTCGATCTGACCGGTGAGCGCGATATATTGACCATCCTCTCCGGCCGTGAGGGCACCGTCCGGCTGTTCGACGAACTGGTCAAGACGCACGGTGAGGATCCCGCCAGCTGGCTGGGCCCGCTGCTCAACAGGTCTGCGGCATAAGCGATGGCCTGCCCCGCGATCCTCACCGGCGACGCGTTCCTCACCCGGATCATCGGCAATATCGACTGCCAGTCGCAGCTGGTCGGCAGCCTGGGCTGGCAGGCGCTGGGCCAGCCCGGCTCGATCGCCGCGTCGATGATGGCGGGCCTCCTCACCCTGTTCGTCGCGCTGTTCGCAATCCGCCTGCTGTTTGGCTCTACGCCAGGTGCGCGGGACATCGTCCTCGAGGTGCTCAAGGTCGGAATTGTCCTGACGCTTGCGTTCTCCTGGCCGGCCTTCCGCACGCTGATTTACGACGTGGTGAACGAAGGCCCCGCCGAGATCGCGACCACAATCACCGCGCCAGTACGCGCCGGCGATGAGACGCCGTTTCTCGCCCGTCTGCAAACGGTCGACAACGCCATGGTGCGGCTGACCGAACTTGGCACCGGACGCCAGACCGGCGCGTTCATCGATAGCAAGGAACCAGGAGGCACCTTCCGCGGAACCGCGCTGCAGGATGAGAGCGCGCTCGGCAATGCGCGGCTGATCTGGCTCGCTGGGGTTATCGGTGCCTTCGCACTGCTCCGGCTTGCCGGCGGCCTGCTGCTCGCGCTCGGCCCGCTCGCGGCCGGGATGCTGCTGTTCGAGGCGACACGAGGCCTGTTTACCGGATGGCTCAGGGGTCTGGTGCTCGCGCTGCTGGGGACAATCGCCGAGACGCTCGTGCTGGCGGTCGAAGTCGAGGTGCTCGCGCCCTGGCTGACCGATGCGCTGCATGTGCGCACCCTGGGATACGCGACCCCTTCAGCGCCGACCGAGCTCTTCGCCATGACGCTGGCGTTCACCCTGGTGCAGTTCGCGATGATCTGGCTGGTGGCCAAGGTCGCGTTCGCGCGCGGTTGGATCAGCCTGCCCTCATTCGAAAACGTCCGAAGCGAAAGTGCTGCGTCTGCCATGGCACAACGATCAGAGCCGCGGCTTGCCGTGGTCGAAGGGCGCGCACAGCGGATCGCCGATGGCTTGGAGATACAGCTGCGTCGCGAAGAGAGCGCGCGTTCCGAGCGCACGCAGATTCGCACGCTGCTGGCGAATGGCAGCGAAAGCTCAGGCAATGCGTCCGGTGGCGGTTCCCGCATCGGCTCCGCCGACCGACTGGGTAGCTCCTGGCGGCGAACGCACAATCGCGGCTCGATGGCCGCACGGCGAAGGGATGGAGGTACATGACAATGGAAACGAGGTCGTCCGCATTGATCGTGAAGCCCATCAGGGCATGGGCCTTGCGGCTATGCCTGCCACTCGTGCTCACCGCGCTTCCGGGCACGGGTCACGCGCAGGCGGCACTGGCCGATGGCGGGTTCGATAGCCAGGGCGCGTCGGTTTCCGACTATTGTTACAGTTGCCCAACGGGCGCCTGGGTCAATGACGCGACGGGCGCAGGCTTTGTCCGCCAAGGCGACCAGGCGTGGCCGGCACCGGTTCCAAAAAGCTCGCCGATCGTCGCATTGCTGCAGTTTCAGGGCGAATGGGCGCAAACCTTCACGGCGACCGGCACAGGGTCGATGCGTGTCAGCCTGTGGGTCACCGGCCGGTCAGGTCTGCCCGGAAACCAGACAGTCCTGATCCGGATCAATGGCACGCAGGTCGGCTCTGTCTCGACAACGACGGGCGACAGCTGGAAGAAATATGTGTCGGATGCATTCGCGGTCACGGCCGGCAGCAGTTACACGCTCACGCTGACCGGGACCTCAACCACCGACCAGACCGCCTTCGTCGACAATGTGGCTCTCGTATCCAACCAGTCGACTGTCAACTACAGTTATGACGCTCTTGGCCGTCTGGTGACCACCACGCATACCGGCGGCCAGACCAGCGGAGTTGCAACCACCTATGCCTTTGACAAGGCCAGCAACCGCACCCAGGTCCAGACGAGCGGATCGGACCAGTGAGGTGACAGCTGGCTCAAGGATCCGGAGAAAAATAGTGCGGAGCGAACATGCGATTGGTCGTGACCGGCCTTATCGCACGATGCTGCGCTCAATCGCCGCCTTTCTGGCCAGCAGCGTCGTCTGCGCATCCGGGGCGGGAGCGCAGACGACGACCACCTACAGCTATGACGCGCTTGGCCGACTGATCCAGTCAGATGCCCGAGCAGTCGGGACCGGAACACAGACGAACTACAGCTACGACAAGGCCTCGAACCGAACCGATGTCCAATCAACCGGAGCCTACAAGGGCGAATGGCTTAACGTCGGTGACGCACTTCATTCCGGCGAAGCGATGCTGTCGAGCGATGGTCATTACAAGCTGCTCTTGCAGCGAACCGGCGATCTGGTGCTGTTCGACCCGAGCAATGCGGTGCTCTGGGACACCGGCACCGCAGGGACGAATGCGGATCAGCTTGTCATGCAGGGCGATGGCAATCTTGTGCTCTATGCAGGGGCTCAGCCTCTCTGGGCGACAGGGACAACCACAGCAGGAAGCCGCTTTGTGGTTCAGGTTGATGGCAATCTCGTGATATATTCCCCATCG
>JAJXVK010000004.1 GCA_021782155.1 Pseudomonadota bacterium | reverse complement strand
AGCATCGCGCGCCGCCAGATGCGGCTGGTGTCGAAGCTCGCGTCATAGGGCTCCGACCCGATCGCGGTGGGGTAGAACAGCACGTCCGCGCCCATCAGCGCCATCGCCCGCGCGCATTCGGGGTACCACTGGTCCCAGCACACGCCCACGCCGATCGTCGCGCCGAACACCTGCCACACCTTGAAGCCGGTGTTGCCGGGGCGGAAATAGAACTTTTCCTCGTAACCCGGCCCGTCCGGGATGTGGCTCTTGCGGTAGAGCCCCATGATCTCGCCGTCGGCGCCGACCATCGCCAGCGTGTTGTAGTAGTGCTGGCCGTCGCGCTCGAAGAAGCTGACGGGGATCGCGACTCCCAGCGCCTTCGCCAGCTTGCGCATCGCGGCGACCGAGGCGCTTTCTCCCACCGTCTGCGCCAGTGCGAAGCGCGCCTCGTCCTCGGTCACGCAGAAATAGGGGCCGGCGAACAGTTCGGGTGGCAGGATGACCTGCGCACCCGCTTTCGCGGCCTGTTCGACCAGCTCCGATACGGCGGCGATGTTCTCGGCCTCGTCCAGCGAGCCGAGCGAGAGCTGGAGGGCGGCGACGGTGATCCGGGTCATGGCCCGCCCTTAACCGAGCGCGCCGCCGCGCGCCAGCCGGTGACAAGTCGCCGCGCGCTTCCTATCTGTGGCCCACTCACGGGAAAGGACCGATCGGGCATGGCAACGGCAATCTTCGCGGGCGGGTGCTTCTGGTGCACCGAAGCGGTGTTCCGCATGATCGAGGGCGTCAACGGCGTCGAGAGCGGCTATATCGGCGGCGACACGCCCAACCCCACCTACAAGCAGGTCTGTTCGGGGAACACCGGTCATGCCGAGGCGATCCGCATCACCTTCGACGAGGGCACGGTCGGCTATACCGACCTTCTCGACGTGTTCATGGCGACGCACGACCCGACGCAGCTCAATCGCCAGGGCAACGACGTGGGCACGCAGTACCGCTCGGCGATCTTCCCACTCGACGCCATGCAACTCGAAGAAGCCGAGGAAGCGATCGACCGGGCCAACCTCGAACATGGCGGCAGGGTGGTCACCGCGATCGAGACGCCCCACGAGTGGTACCCGGCCGAGGACTATCACCAGGAATACTGGGAAGGCGAAGGCCAGCGGAACCCCTATTGCCTCGCGGCGATACCGCCCAAGCTCGCCAAGTTACGGAAAGGTTTCACAGAAAAGCTCAAGCAAACTTGAGTTAACCATACCGTTTGGCCCAACGCGCGGCGAAGAAGCCGTCGAGCCCGCCGACGGATTCACACATTCCCGGATCGGTGCGCAGCCAGCCCTCGGGCGTTGGCGCGATGCCTTCGGGCAGCTCCCCCGGCGCGATCGGTCGGGGCTCAAGCCCGGTAAAGCGTTGTGCCTGGCGCTCTCCCTCTTCGGGTTCGAGCGAGCAGGTCGCGTAGACGAGGGTCCCGCCCGGAGCGAGCCAGCGCGCGGCGCGTTCCAGCATCGCCGCCTGCACTCCGGTCAGCTCTTCCAGAGCGGGTGTGCGATGGAGTACGTCGGGATGACGCCGCGCGGTGCCGGTGGCGCTGCACGGCGCGTCGATCAGGATCGCGTCGAACGCGGCACCCGGCTCCCACTGCAGCGCGTCGGCGGCGACCGTTTCCGCCTCCAGTCCGGTGCGCGCGAGGTTCTGCGCGAGCCGTTCGAGCCGCCGCGCCGACTTGTCGAGCGCGGTCACCCGCCAGCCGGCGGCGGCGAGCTGCAGCGTCTTGCCGCCCGGCGCCGCGCAGAGATCGAGCGCGGGGCGCGCCTCGCCCGGCCCCAGCAGCCGCGCGGGGAGCGAAGCGGCGAGGTCCTGCACCCACCACGCGCCCTCGGCAAATCCGGCGAGCCCCTCCACCGCCTGTCCGCGCGGCAGGCGTAGGTGGCCCGCCATCAGCGACGTCCCGCCCAGCCGTTCGGCCCACTCGACGGTCGCGGCGGGATCGCGCAAGGTGAGGTCGAGCGGCGGCGGTTCCGCCAGCGCGGCGGCGATCGCGCCGACACGTCCGGACCACGCCGCCCGCCAGCGCGTAGCGACGGCATCGGGCAGGGTCGGCGCGTTGGGCAGTTGCACAGCGCGCTTTGTCACCGCCGAGAACACCCCGTGCGCCAGCCGCCGCGGACCGCCCGCGAGCAGCGGCAGCCCGGTCGCGACGGTCGCGTGTCCGGGCAGGCCGAGCCGCAGCGCCTGCGCCAGCATCAACCGTAGCACGCTGCGCACCTTGGCGTCGGACGGGAGCGGCTGGCGGGTCGCGCCGTCGATCAGCGCGTCGATGTCGGCGAGCCAGCGCAGCGCCTCCTGCGCGATGGCGAGCGCCAGCGCGCGGTCGTCGGCGCGCTCGATCGGGCGCAGCGCCGGGGGCGCTGCCTGGTCGAGCGGCTCGCCCCGGTTGAGCGCGGCGTCGAGCAGGCGCAAGGCGGCGCGGCGCGCGGGCACTCCGGGTGCTTCGTCGGGACGGGCAGAACGGTTCATTCGCAGCCTATCGGCGAGCAGGAACGACTTGGCAATTGCGCCGCGCCGCCGAAGCGCCCATCTTGTCGAGCATGGACAAGCCGATCAAACGCGCCACGCGCCGCCCGCCCGGCTTCACGAAGCCCGCGCACTGGACCAACGAGCCGCCGCCCGAACCGGCGGAAGCGGCGCCGCGCCGGGCCGCTGACGGGCTCGACCCCACTCGCTTCGGTGATTGGGAGAAGAACGGGATCGCGGTCGACTTCTGATCCGGGACTGCCATGTGCAGAGACGCAAGGCCGCCCCCTAGCCTTCGATGATCCCGGTCTCGGGGTGATGCTTGTCGAGGTGCTTGCGCACGATCTTCATGTTCATGCTGTTCGAGCGGAACAGGAAGTCCGCCGCGTCGCCGATCACCGGCACCGCGCCCAGCGCAAGATCCAGCCCGACGTTGCCCATCATGCGCCACAGCTTCCACTTCGGCAGGCCAAGGTTGCGCGCCTCCCACACGATCCACGCGCCCATCGCCGCGGTGATCAGGTCGCCCGCGACAGGGATCAACCCGATGATCGCGTCCAGACCGACGCGCCGGCTGGTCCCGGGGATCACGAACGCGTTCTCGAGCAGTTGCTCCATCAGTTCCATGCGCTGGCGCACCGACGCGGGATCGGAACCGATCGAGGGAATGGGCGTGGTCATGCGCTGCGGACGCACTATGGCTGCGGAAGGGGAATCGTGGCGTCTCGTCATGTTCCCTATCTGGGGATGACCGAAAGCGGCGGCAAGGGATGCCACCCCCATGGGTTCGGCGCGAAGCCGCTGACCGATCCCCTGACCAGCGACCAGCGCATCGGGCGTGCGAGCGGGATATAGCCGTTGGCGGCTGTGATCTCGGCCTCGGCCTCGGCGGTGAGCGCAGCGATCTGGCGCGGATCGGCGGCCGCGCGCGCCTCCGCCATGCGCGAATCGCCGTCATGGCTGCAGACCGGCCTGCCGACCTCGCAGGACAGTTCGTCGAGGAACCAGGCGGCGCGGCCGTAGCGGGCAACGACGTCGATCAGCTGCAGGTCGGCCGGATCGTTCATGCCGACCCGCTTCACCGCGATCCCGATCGCACCGAAATCGCCCTTCAGCCGGTCGAACACCTTGGTCGATCCCGGTCCGCCCGGTATCGCGATGCGCAGCAGCGGAGCGGCATGACCCGCCTTGGCCCAGCGCGCGACCTGCACGGCCGCCGCGGCCCGGCGCTGCTCCATCGTGGTTCCGGTCCAGCGTTCGCCCACCGTGCCCAGATCGTCCTCGACGTCAGGCGAAACGATCCGCGTGGTCGGCTGCCAGCCGCCCACGTTGAACGCCCCGATCAGCGCTTCGCGATCGATCGCCATGGCCAGCGCTTCGCGGTTCGCGCTGTCGGCGAGAAAGCCGCTGTTGTTCGCGACAAGCAAGCCGAACAGCCCGATCACCGGGTCGAGCCGGACGTTGCCGCGGGTCAGCCCGCCGATCCCGGCAAGCGGCAGCGAGTCCACGTCGCCGCCGAGCACCGCATCGACGAAGCCGTCGTTGAAACGGTCGACGGCACGGCCGGCGCCCTCCAGTTCGACCTTCAACGCGCGGTGGCTGCCCGCGAACCCTTCCACGGGCGACAGTCCCCGCCGCTCGGGCGGAACCGGATCGAGCGTCACATCGGCGCCATTCTGGGCAAGTGAAAGCAGCCCCCAGCCCTTGCCCTTGTGAGTCAGCCCGAGTTCGGGCTGTGCGAGCAAGGTCAGGAGGTCGGGCATCGGGCGGGTAAGGTTGACCTCTATCACCCGCCCGGCCATCACGCGCACCTGCTCGATCGGCGCGAGGTCGAGCCCTAGCGGGGTTCCCTTGAGCGCGGCGATCGCCCGGTCAAGCGCGGCGGCTGCGCTTTCCGAATTGACCGGTGATCCATCGGGCCAGGTGCCGTCGCGCAGGCGGAAGATATAGGCCTCGCCGTCATCGGCGACCAGCCAGCGGTCGGCGAGCGCGGGGATCACCCGGCCCTGTTCGTCGAAACCGACCAGCCCTTCGACCGTTGCGGCGCGCAAGGTTCGTCCGGCCGCGGAAAGGCGCACCCCGGTCTCCGAGGGAGCCCGAGCGCTGCCGGCCAGCGCGATTTCCAGCGTGCCGCGGCGGGACCAGGCGTCGCAGCCGCCGGAGAGCGCGGCAAGCGCAAGCACTGCCATGATGCGGAGACGTCGGACCATCCCGAATGGTCCTAGACGGTGTTTCACTCGGGTGGAAGCGCCGCTCGCGGCAGCCGGTCAGATCTTGCGCAGTCGGCCCGCTTCGAATTTGCCGAGCGGCGGCCGGACGAAGCGCGGCGTACCGCTTTCGCCTCCGCTCGCAGAGGAATTCACCGGCGCGCGCGCCGACT
Organism: Pseudomonadota bacterium; assembly: GCA_021782155.1. Lineage (GTDB taxonomy): Bacteria > Pseudomonadota > Alphaproteobacteria > Sphingomonadales > Sphingomonadaceae > Novosphingobium. Next base: position 22,793 of record JAJXVK010000004.1, on the reverse strand, counting down.
TGGGATCGACGTCCTCGACGAAGGCGATGCCGAAGCGGTTGTCCTGAATCCAGGCGACCACGCCATCGACCCAGCCGAGGTTACGCAGATTGACCTGCACCGGCGCGCCGCGGGTAACCTTCACCGGCCCTTCGGCCATCATGCCCCCCGCCGAAAGGTTGCGCACCTTGACCTTGTGCTCGCCCTCTGCCTGCCCAAGGCGCAAATCGGCCATCAGGAACAGGCTGTCACGTCCCAGTTGCCGATGGTCGAGGTCAGTCACCGCTTGGTTCCCGCATATTGGCGTTCCACTCCTTGAGCGCCAGCCGGAATTCCGTCCGGCCGGTGCACAAGCCGCTTTTCGCAAGGCCTTCCCACCGTTTTTAAATGCGATCGGCAAAAAAAACGTTAAACCGGCGGCCAGTTAACCAAGCCGGGCAGGTATCGGCCACACGGCCTACATGTCGCGTGAGACTTTCTCGCGCTTTTCATGGGCCTGCTGCGCCTCGACGGTCATCGTCGCGATCGGCCGCGCGATGAGCCGGCCAAGGCCGATCGGTTCGCCGGTGACTTCGCAGAAGCCGTATTCGCCCTCGTCGATGCGCCGCAGCGCCGAATCGATCTTGGCGATCAGCTTGCGCTGGCGGTCGCGCGTGCGCAGCTCGATGCCCCAGTCGGTCTCGCTCGATGCGCGGTCGTTGAGGTCGGGTTCGCGCAACGGACCGTCCTGCAGCGAAGCCAGAGTTCCCGCCGAGGCAGAGAGGATCGACCTTTTCCATTCGAGCAGCAGGCGCCGGAAATAGTCCTTCTGCGCTTCGTTCATGTAGGTTTCGTCTTCGGTGGGAACGTAATCCCCCGGCATGGCGCGGCGCGCCTTCGCCAGGACATCGATTTCATCGGCAATCATAGATGCCACTAGGCCCTCCAAGTCCAAGCTCGTCCGCCTGCGATGGTCCGGCCGGCTGCCGTCCGGTCCGGATCGGCGCAGGCTCTTGAATTGCCGCGGCCTATAGGGGGGCCTACGGACGGGCACAAGCAGATAAGATCACCTGATACGACAGACAGGATGAAGCGGAGCCTAACGGCCATGGCGTTTCTCCCGGTGGTGCTGTTACGGGCGGATCGCACCGTTAACCATTTGTTGACCTTGTTTGGTGACCTTGTCCCCACGGACCGCCAAAGGGGGATGGTCCCGGAATGCCTGGGGGTAAAAAGATGGGACAAGCCTGGATCAAGCTGGTCGACACCGAGATCGCCAGCCTCGACAATGCCGACGCGACCGACCTTCTGGTCGCCAGCTGCCTCGCCGCCGCCGCACAAGGCGACTGCAACGCCTACTTCGACCTTGGTGTCGCCTTCTCGACCGCCGGACACGGCGTCGCCTGCGATCTCATCGAAGCGCACAAGTGGTTCAACCTCGCCGCTGTCGCCGGTCACGAGGAAGCCGCGCTGTGCCGCGCCGACATCTCCGAGGAAATGACCGCCCGCGAGATCGCCGAAGCGCAGCGCCGCGCCCGCGAGTGGATCGCCGACACGCGCCGCGCCGCGGCCTGAGCGCCTACCGGGGCTCATCCCTCCTGAACGGGGTGCGGCCGCCCAGCCAGTCGCGATCGTTCGCGACGCCCGCGCGCTCGCGCCGCAGGAAGTCGGCGACCGCCTCGCGGAACCCCGGATCGGCGATGAAGTGCGCCGACCACGTCTCGACCGGCTCATAGCCGCGCGCCAGCTTGTGCTGGCCCTGCGCGCCCGCCTCGACCCGGTCGAGCCCCAGCGCGATCGCCGCGTCGATCGCCTGATAATAGCACAGCTCGAAATGCAGGAATGGCCTGTCGACGAGCGCTCCCCAGTAGCGCCCGTAGAGCGCATGCCCGCCGATGAAGTTGAGCGCGCCGGCGATCGCCCGGCCCTCGTCGAAGGCCAGCACCAGCAGGATGCGATCCGCCATCCGCTCGCCAAGCAGCGAAAACGCCTCGCGCGTCAGGTAGGGGCTGCCCCACTTGCGCGAGCCGGTATCCTGGTAGAACTGCCAGAACGCATCCCAGTGTTCGGGCCGGATCGCCTCGCCGGTCAGCGCGCGGATCTCCACGGCCTCCTGCGCCTTCGCCCGCTCCTTGCGGATGTCCTTGCGCTTTCTCGACGATAGCGCGGCGAGGAACGCCTCGAAGCTCTCGTAGCCGCGGTTCTCCCAGTGGAACTGGATGTCGCTGCGCATCAGCCAGCCTGCCTGATCGAACACCGGGACCTGCTCGGGCGCGATGAAGGTGGCGTGGGCCGAGGACAGGCCGTTTTTCCCGCAGATCTGCTCGGCGGCGTGCAGCAGCGGCGGGCCGAATTCGGGACGATCGCCGGTCAGCAGGCGCGGACCGGTCGCGGGGGTGAAGGGCACGCTGATCTGCAGCTTGGGGTAATAGCGGCCTCCCGCGCGCTGCCAGGCATCGGCCCACGAATGGTCGAACACGTATTCGCCCTGGCTGTGCCCCTTGAGGTAGGCGGGCATCACCGCCACGGGACGGCCGTCTTCTCCCTCGATCGAGATCGGCAGCGGGTCCCAGCCGCTGCGCCCGCCGACGCTGCCCGAATCCTCGAGCGCGGTGAGGAAGGCGTGGCTGACGAACGGGTTGTCGCTTCCGGCAAGACGGTCCCAGTCCCCGGCCGCGAAGGCGCCGACCGACTGGCCGATCCTTGCGACGAGGCTCACGACAGGACCGCGCCCTCGGCGATCGGGGCGTCGGCATGGGCCTGGGCGCGTTCGACATGCTCCGCATTGCGCACGGTCCAGGTCAGTACCGGCAGCCCCCGGCGGCGCTGCGCGGCGGCGAAGCGGCTGGGCAGGTCGCGGATGTCGTAGGCGAGGAACTCGGGCCTCGCGCTCCACAGCGACCAGCGCCGCTTGAGCCGGTGGACAAGGGTGCCCTTGCCATCGTCGGTCATCACCAGCCCGCGCACCACGTGCGGCGAGTGCGTGGCGAACCAGCGCGACACGCGCGGGTCGAAGCTCATCACCGCGACCGGGCCGCGATAGCCCTCGAGCACGCGGCGCACGGCAAGGCAGAGCGGGGTGATGCGCAGGTCGGAGCGTGACTTGATCTCGATGAGCAGCGGCACGCGGCCCGCGATCTCGCCCAGCACCTTGTGCAAGGACGGAATGGCGTCGCTGCCGCCGGTGAGCCCGATCTGCGCCAGCTGGCCCGCGCTGCGGTCGATGACCGCGCCGGTCGCTTCGGTCAGGCGGGCGAGGTCCCAGTCGTGGAACACGATCGCCTGCCCGTCGCTCGATCGCTGGACGTCGCACTCGATGCCGAAGCCCCGCGCCACGGCCGCGGCGAAGGCGGCGGGCGAGTTCTCGGGCACGCTGGGACCGTGGAGGCCCCGGTGCGCGTAGGTCACCCCGCGCATCCAGCCAACCCGCGCCGCCGCCGGAGCGGGCGCGAACCAGGCGTCAAGCAGGGCGAACGGCGACAACGGCATCGATTTCCACGGCCACGCCCAGCGGCAGCGTGGGCACGCCCACCGCGCTGCGCGCGTGTCGCCCGGCCTCGCCGAACACCGCCACCATCAGCTCGGAGGCACCGTTGGCGACCTTGGGCTGGTCGGTGAAGTCGGGGACCGAATTGACGAAGGCGCCGAGCTTGACGATCCGCTCGACCCGGTCGAACGAGCCGCCGAGCGCGGCCTTGACCTGCGCGAGGATCATCAGCCCGCAACCCTGCGCGGCGAGCACGCCCTGCTCGAGCGTGACATCTTCGCCCAGCCGTCCCTTGAGCAGCTTGCCATCCACAAAGGAAACCTGCCCCGAAACATGGAGCAGCCCGTTCGCTTCGACGGTGGGGACATAGGCCGCGACCGGCGCCGCCGGTTCGGGCAGGGTCAGGCCGAGCTCGGCAATGCGTGCCGAAACCGCGTCAGTCATCTTGTTCTCCGTCTAACTTCTCGAGCAGCCAGGGCAGCGCCCGGGCCCAGTCGTCGATCCGCGCGTGGGCATGCCCCGCCTCGTGCGCGCAGTCTATGTGCGGGGCAAGCATCGGTTCGCCGCACAGATGCAGGCGGGTCACGCCCGGAACCGTCTCGGCCGCGCTGGCATGGTGTTGCGGCAGGTCGTCGATGAACACCGCGCGGCTGGGCCGGTATTCGTCGATGATCGCCTTGAGCGCCGGTCCCTTGGGCCCCTGGTTGGTGAACACGCGGGCATGGATGCCCACCTTGGCCAGCTGCTCGGCACGGTTTTCCAGCCGGTGGTCGAGCAGGTTGGTGAGGATCACCACGTCGGCCTTCTCGGCCAGCGCGTTGATGCCGTGGACCGCTCCGGCGATCGGGCCCTGGCGGTGCATCTCGGTGTCGAAGAAGGCGTTGAGGAGCTTCCATATCTCGGCAGGCTCGACCAGCTTGCCGCTGCCCTTGTGCGTCAGCGCCTTGCCGAAGTCGGCCGAGTTCATGACGAAGTCGATGCCCTGCTCCTCGTCCAGCCAGTCGCGGAACGGGGCGACCATGTGCAGCAGCACCTCGTCGCAGTCGCTGATGACGAGCGGGCGGCTCATGCCAGCTTTTCCCGCGCGGCGGGGATGGCTTCGGGCTCGACCTGCAGCGCGCCGGCCGCGGCAAGGAGGTCCGCTTCGTTACCGGCAAGGAAATCGAGCACCGCGCCCAGAACCGCCCGGTCGCCCAGCCCATCGCGCAGGGCATCGGGAGTAAGCCCGGTCAGCGCCAGCAGCCGCTCGGCGCGGTGGCTGTCGGCGAGCACCCAGCCGAGCGCCGACAGCGCCAGCGCCTGCGGGTCAGGAGCGAGAGATCGTTCGCTAATGATTGTCAGGGCCTTCCCGGGTCAATAGAGCGCTCAGGTAGTGTGAGATCGGGCTTGCGGAAGTGTCAGTGGCAAAAAGAATTCTGGTTGTCGAGGACAACGACCTCAATCGCAAGCTGTTCTGCGACCTTTTGAAGGCGAACGGCTTCGCGGTCGAGCCCGTGGCGGACGGGCGCGAGGCGATCGAGCGGGCGCGGCTGTTCGTACCCAACCTCGTCATCATGGACATCCAGCTGCCCAACATATCGGGCCTCGAACTGATCGAGGCGCTGAAGGCCGACAACACGCTGCGCTCCATCCCGGTACTGGCGGTGACCGCCTATGCCGGCAAGGGCGACGAGGAACGCATCCGCGAGGCGGGGGCGGAAGGCTATCTCGCCAAGCCGGTGTCGATCGGGCCGTTCATGACCGCGGTGAAGGCGCTGGTCTGAACCCGCCTTCGTAAAGGAACAGGTGAAAGCCCTGTTCGACCACGAAGATCGCCAGCGTCAGGCATAGGCCGACGACAAAGATACGATAGGCGATACCAAGGTACTTGTACTTCTTGCGCTGGAGCACCACCCCGTTCTGATAGATGTCGCGCAGGATCAGGCGATAGACCTCGGCGTCGCTCTGCAGGTCCTCCATCACGTCCTCGACCCACTCTTCCTGCGGGATCTGCGCGAAGACGCCGAAGAACAGCTTGTTTGGAACGAAGCCGGGTGGCGGCGCCTTGGGCCTGGCGCCGATCGAGGGCAGCACCGCATAGACCGCGCAAAGCGCGCTGGCGAATGCGAAGAAGGCGAGCACCGACAGGGCATAGGGGAAGTTTCCGGCGCGCGCCTGCCCGACCGATATGGTAAAAACGACAAAGGTCGCGCCCATCAGGATCGAGGCCTTCTGGTCCGCCATCTGCGACAGTGACATCGTAACCGTCTGCAAGGTGCGCACCAGCTGGATCGCGTCGCGCGAGTAGGCCGGCTCGTCGGGGGAGGTCTTTTCCCCCGCCAAGCGATCATCATTGACCGGCTGGATTTCCGCCATTTGACCTGTCTCCCCAGACCGGAGCAAATTGACATAAACCGGCGATGCTTGACAAGCGAGACGCGAAGCCGCTTTTCCGCCGCAATCATCGGGCAGGGGCGCACGCCAAGGCCCGCAACGGAGACTACCCATGGATCGCGCCCAGACCGCCGAGCGCATCGCCGGCATCATCGAACCCTTCAACAAGAAGGGGGTCTCCATCACCGAGGCGACGACTTTCGCCGGCGACCTCGAATGGGACAGCCTGACCGTGATGGACTTCGTCGCGGCGATCGAGGACGAGTTCGACATCATCATCAGCATGAACCAGCAGGCCGAGATCGAAACCTACGGCCAGCTGATCGATGCCGTGACCAAGCTCCAGGCCTGAGGACGCCCCAGATGACCGAAGGCACCGACCTGTTCAGCAAGTTCGACCCGCTGATCGAACAGCGCCGCGCGCTGCTCGCCACCGGCATGGAAGATCCCTTCGGCCTGGTGATGGAGCGGGTGATCAGCCCGACCGTCGCGATGTGCAACGGGCGCGAGACGATCCTGCTGGGCACCTACAACTACATGGGCATGACCTTCGATCCCGACGTGATCGAGGCGGGCAAGCAGGCGCTCGACGACTTCGGATCGGGCACCACCGGCAGCCGCGTGCTCAACGGGACCTATGCCGGACACAAGGCGGTGGAGCAGGCGCTCTGCGACTTTTACGCGATGGACCATGCGATGGTCTTCTCGACCGGCTACCAGGCCAACCTCGGGATCATCTCCACGATCGCCGGCAAGGGCGACTACATCGTGCTCGACATCGACAGCCACGCCTCGATCTGGGACGGTTGCAAGCTGGGCGACGCCGAGGTCGTGCCGTTCAGGCACAATGACATCGAAGCGATGGGAAAGCGCCTCAAGCGCATTCCCGAAGGCGCGGGCAAGCTGGTCATTCTCGAAGGCGTCTATTCGATGCTCGGCGACATCGCGCCATTGAAGGAAATGATCGCGGTGGCCAAGGCGCACGGCGCGATGGTGCTGGTCGACGAGGCGCACTCGATGGGCTTCATCGGCCCCAACGGTCGCGGCGTCGCCGAAGAGCAGGGCGTGCTCGACCAGGTCGATTTCGTGATCGGCACCTTCTCGAAGTCGGTCGGCACCGTGGGCGGTTTCTGCGTGTCGAACCATCCCAAGTTCGAGATCATGCGGCTGGTGTGCCGCCCCTACGTGTTCACCGCCTCGCTCCCGCCGAGCGTGGTGGCGACCGCCGCCACGTCGGTGCGCAAGCTGATGCACGCCGGGAACAAGCGCGCGCACCTGTGGGAGAACTCCAAGGTCCTCCACAAGGGTCTGCGCGACGCGGGTTTCCAGCTCGGCACCGCCGAACCGCAAAGCGCGATCATTTCGGTGATCATGCCCGACCTGGAACGCGGCGCGGCGATGTGGGAGGCGCTGCTGCACGAAGGGCTCTACGTCAACCTCGCCCGCCCGCCGGCGACGCCTGCCGGCATGACGCTGCTGCGCTGCTCGCTTTGCGCCGAACACTCGGCCGAGCAGGTCAAGACGATCATTGGCATGTTCACCCGCGCCGGCAAGGCGGTGGGGAGCATCTGATCCCCACCGCCGCCCGGTTTCGGCTTGCCCTGCCCCGGACATCACGGCAGACCGGGCGGCAAATGCAAAAGGATTTGCACTCCGGGCGCGGAAGCACGGTCAGCCGGCCGCTGCGGTCGCCGACATTGTTCGGCGAACTGCCTCCGGAGGTCCAGGCCCGCCTGCGCGCCGAGGCCCCGCGCCGGCGCTTCGCGGACGGCGAACTGGTGCAGCAGCGCGGCGACGCGGTCGGCGGCTTCTGGCTGATCGAGCGCGGACAGGTGCGGCTCGGCCAATTCTCGCACGAAGGCACGTTCAGCGCGGTTTCGCAACTCGGGCCCGGCGACAGTTTCGGCGAGCTGGCGCTGCTCGCCGCGCGGCCGCGCATCGTCGATGGCTACGCGGTGGGCACGACCGAACTGCTTTGGATCCGCGCGCCCGCCTACGAGGCGGCGCTTGCCGGCGACCCGGCGACGATGCGGAGCCTGCTGGGCGCGCTTTCGGCGGAACTGCAGGAGTTCATCGACTTCGCGGCGATGCTCCAGCGCGGCGACGCCAGGACGCGGGTCGCGCAGTTCCTGGCCAATCTGGCGCGCGACCGCGCGCTCCCTTGCTGCGCAAGGATGTCGCAGCAAGACCTCGCCGAACTGGTCGGCACGACGCGCGTGACGGTCGGCACGGTACTCGCCCGGCTCGAGGAAGAGGGCGCGATCCGTCGCGGTTATCGCGAAATCGAGATTCTCGACCCGAACCGGCTTCGCGCCTTGGCCCGGTAGCCACCGCGGCGCATGCCGCTCAACCCAGCGGATCGGTCTCCAGTCCCTGCGAGCCCTGTGCCGCCTTGGCGCGCCGAAAGCCCTCGCGCCGCGTCAGCCGCTCGAAATAGGCCGCCATGCCCGGGGTGACCTGCTCGCCAAGTCCGATCGACTGCGCCAGCATCACCGCATATCCGACCGAGATGTCGGCCATGGTGAAGCGCCCGGCGCAGGCGAATTCGGGCCCCATCATCGCCTCGGCATTGCGCAGGCGCGAGCCGAACCACTGGGCATAGTCCTCGGCGGCCTGCGCCACCCGGCGCTCGGGCGGTTCGAGCCGGGTGTAGCGCAGCACGATCGTCTGCGGGAAGGTCAGCGTCGCTTCGCCCATGTGGAGGAAGTTGAGGTAAGGCGCGTAGTCGGGCTCGTCCGGCGCGACGGCAAGCTCGCTGGGGCCATGGCGCGTGGCGAGGAAGTGCGGGATCGCCGCGCTCTCGGTCATCAGCTTGCCGTCGTCCAGCAGCGCGGGAACCGTGCCGAGCGGGTTGATCTCGCGATAGCCCTCGACCCGCGCGCGCGGCGGGAAGGGCATCAGCTCCAGCTCGTAGGGCAGCCCCAGTTCCTCCAGCGCCCAGAGCGCGCGGAACGAGCGCGCGTCGCGGCAGTGGTAGAGCCTGATCGCCATGTTCAGCCGCGCCCGCCCGGAGCGCGCAGTGCGTGCAGGCGGCGCCACACGTAGAACGCCGCGCCGATCACCAGCACGGCAAGAATTACAGCGTCCGCCTGGTGGAAGGCCTCGCGCACGCGCGGGTCGCTGTTCCACTTGTCGCCGAGCACCATGCCGAGCCAGGCAAGACCGAAGCACCACGGCCATGAGCCGATGAAGGTGTAGATATGAAAGCGACCCAGCGGCATGCGTGCCACGCCAGCTGGGAAGGCGATGAACGAGCGGATCACCGGAAGCAGCCGTCCGATGAGCACGGCAAGCGAGCCCCAGCGCGCAAAGAACCGGTCCGCCGCGTCCAGTTCGTCCGGGCCGATCAGCAGGTAGCGGCCCCAGCGCTCGATCAACGGGCGGCCGCCGCGCTTGCCGAACTCGTAGGCGACGACCGAGCCGACGTTGCACCCCAGCGCCCCGGCGGTGGCGACCAGCAACAGGTCGAACCGTCCGGTCGAGACCAGGTAGCCGGAGAACGGCATGATCACTTCGGACGGCAGGGGAATGCACGCCGATTCGATTCCCATCAGCAGCACGATGCCGAGGTAGCCTGTGGAGGAGATCACGGCGATGATGAAGCCCGCGAGCGCGGCGAGGATATGTTCGACCATAGGCGAGCGGCTATTCCCCAAGCGCGCGGGCTTTTCCAGCCGAAAACGTGCCGGCTCCAACCGCGAGTGCTTTGGCCTGCGGCAGGTTTAATAACCTATTTGGCACTTTTCTATTGACATCGTGACGCTGTTTGGTTAGAGAAACGGAACATCGCGATGAGCCGAGTCGCCGCCGGGCGGCGCGTTCCAGCGGCTCTCGCGGCGATCCCACACCCAGCAACGGAAACGAGATGGCAGCCTCCTCCAGCGGCGCGTCACGACCGCGCGCCGCATCTTCCCGCCGCCGGCCCGCCGAGCCGCGCTGGACCAAGCCCTTCCTGGCCGCCCTGGCCGAGACATCGAACGTCACCGCCGCCGCGCGCAAGGCGAAGGTCGACACTTCCACCGCCTATTCGCGGCGACGCGACGACGCGGACTTCAATCGCCGCTGGCAGGTGGCGCTGTGCGAGGGTTACGACAACCTCGAGATGGAGTTGCTCCATCGCCTGCGCTCCGGCGAACTCAAGCCCGTCACCGGGGCCAGGCGGGCCGCGCGCAGCTTCGACAATGCCACGGCTTTCCGCCTGCTCGCCGCCCACCGCGAAAGCGCGACGCGCGAACGGGCGATGCGCGAGCACACCAGCACCGAGGAAATCCGCGCGCAGATCGAGGCCAAGGTCGCCGACCTGCGCGAGCGGGCCCGCCGCAATGCGGAAACACTAGGCGCGGAGGTACGGGACGATGGATGAACGCGAACCGCTCGCCTTCTTCCACCATCTGTCCGACCCACAGCGCGAAGACATGATCGAATGGCTTGACGGTCCCGCCCGCGACGTCTGGAACTACCACTGGCCCTATCGCGCCCGCGCCGAACAGTTACCCCCACCGGGTGACTGGCGCACCTGGCTGGTGCTCGCCGGGCGCGGCTTCGGCAAGACGCGCGCCGGGGCCGAATGGGCGCGCATGGTCGCGGAAGCCGATCCGGGCGCGCGCATCGCACTCGTCGGCGCGACGCTGCACGAAGCGCGCGCGGTCATGGTCGAGGGCGAGAGCGGGCTGCTCTCGATCGGCGCGCCCTGGCGCAGCCCACGCTACGAATCCTCGCTGCGCCGGCTGAGCTGGCCCAATGGTGCGCAGGCGACGCTCTATTCGGCGGGTGAGCCCGAAGCGCTGCGCGGGCCGCAGCACAGCCACGCCTGGTGCGACGAGATCGCCAAGTGGGACGACGCCTCGGGACAGGCGCGCCGCGCGTGGGACAACCTGCTGATGGGTCTGCGCCTCGGCGCCGACCCGCGCATCGTGGCGACCACCACGCCGCGCGCCGTACCGCTGATCGCGCGGCTGCTCGGACACGAGCCGTCGGGCGAAGTCGCGGTGACGCGCGGTTCCACCTTCGACAACGCCGCCAACCTTCCCGAGCGCTTCATCGCCGCGATGCGCGCCGAATTCGGGGAAAGCCAGCTCGCCCGTCAGGAACTGCACGGCGAACTGATCGCCGACATCGAGGGTGCGCTGTGGACCCGCGCGCTGCTCGAACGGGTCCGCGAGACGCGGCTGCCGCCCGTCACCCGCGTGGTGATCGGCGTCGACCCGCCGGCGAGCGCGCATGGCGACGCCTGCGGGATCGTGGTCGTGGGCCTCGGCGAAGACAACGTGGCGCGCGTGATGGCCGACCTTACGGTCGAGAAGGCAAGCCCGGAGACCTGGGCCCGCGCCGTCTCGCGCGGTGCGCAGGCGTGGCAGGCCGACCGCGTGGTGGCCGAGGCCAACCAGGGCGGCGCGATGGTGGAAAGCGTGCTGCGCGCCGCCAGTGCCGCACTGCCCCTGCGCCTCGTCCACGCGAGCCGCGGCAAGTCCGCGCGCGCCGAACCGGTCGCCGCGCTCTACGAGACGGGCCGGGTGCGCCATTGCGGGCAGTTTCCCGCGCTGGAAGACGAGCTGTGCGGGCTGATGCCCGGCGGCGAGTACCGCGGACCGGGGCGTTCCCCCGACCGCGCCGACGCCGCCGTGTGGGCGCTCAGCGAACTGATGCTGGGCCGCGCGGCCGAACCGAGAGTGCGGTGGGAGTGAGTTTCTCCCCTCCCGCTCGCGGGAGGGGAAAGCGGCGGGCGCGTGATCGCGCCGCCCTGACCAGCCCGGCCCACCCCTGACTCCTCCCGCAAGCGGGAGGGGAATTGACCTTCAAACCGAAAGGATCGTGGATGTCCTTCATCGACAGCCTCGCGGCCGCCTTCAAGGGCGCGCCGCTTCCCGAGCGGCCGCCCCTAGCGCGTTCGTTCGTCTCGCCGTGGTATGCCGCCGACTGGCGCGGCAACGAGGCGCGGCCGTTCCGCTACGAACAGGCGGTGCGCGCGGCCTACCTGCGCAACCCGGTCGCGCAGCGCGCGGTGCGGATCGTCGGTGAGGGCATCGGCGGTGCGCCGGTGACCGCCTCGGACGACGCGCTTCTGTCGCTGGTCAAGGCGACGAGCGGCGGGCAGGCCCTGCTCGAAACGCTGGCAAGCCAGCTGCTGCTCCACGGCAACGGCTACATCCAGGTGCTGCGCGACGCGGGCGGCCGCCCGGTCGAGCTCTTCGCGCTGCGCCCCGAACGCGTGAGCGTGGTGCCCGACGCCACCGGCTGGCCCGGCGCCTTCCGCTACAAGGTGGGCGATCGAACGCTCACCTTACCGGCGCGCGACGAGGCGGATCGCACGAACCTCATCCACGTGCGCGCCTTTCATCCGGCCGACGATCATTATGGCGCGGGCTGCCTCGACGCCGCCGACGAGGCGGTCGCGATCCACAACGCCGCCGCCGCATGGAACCTGGCGCTTCTGGAAAACGCGGCGCGGCCTTCCGGCGCGCTGGTCTACGATCCGGGCGATCCGGGCGCGACGCTCACCGCCGACCAGTTCGAACGCGTCAAGGCCGAACTGGCCAGCGCCTTCGCCGGACAGGCCAACGCGGGCCGTCCCATGCTGCTCGAAGGCGGGCTCAAGTGGCAGGCGATGGCCTTGACCCCGGCGGACATGGACTGCGCCACGCTGAAATCCGCCGCCGCGCGCGACATCGCGCTCGCCTTCGGGGTGCCGCCGATGCTGCTCGGCATACCCGGCGACAACACCTACGCCAACTACAAGGAAGCCAACCGCGGGCTGTGGCGACAGACACTGCTGCCGCTCGCCGCCAAGCTGCTCTCGGCGATCGCCGAAGGGCTGGCCGACGAATTCGCCGGAGCGACGCTTTCGGTCGATCTCGACCGCGTCCCCGCGCTCGCCGAGGACCGCCAGGCGCTATGGCAACAGGTCACCGCCGCCGATTTCCTCTCGCCCGACGAGAAGCGCGCGATGCTCGGCCTGCCGCCCGCCCCTGCCCCCACCCCGCAGGTGCAGCCATGACCCGCGAGGAAATGCTCGCCCGCCTGGTCGCTCAGGCCGAGGGCGAGGGCGGCGAGCTGGTGACGCTGCGCGCCATCGTCGAGGAAGCCACCGGGCTCGGCGCCGAGCGCGTGCTCGCCCGCATGGGCCTGTCCGACCCCTCGGCGCACGACGATCTCGCCGAGCTGCGCGAGCTGCTGCGCGCCTGGCGCGACGCGAAGGCGAGCGCGTGGAAGGCGGCGGTCGGCTGGGTCGTGCGCGGCGTGCTTGCCCTCCTTCTGTTCGGCATCGCCGTCCGCCTCGGCTTCGGAGACTTCGTGCAATGAACGCTTCGCCAACTCCCGCCCTTGCCTCCGCCACCACCCTGCGCTTCGCCGGCTATGCCGCGATCTTCGGCCGCCGCGACAGCGGGGGCGACACGATCCTGCCCGGTGCCTTCGCCCGCACGCTGGCCGCGCACGCCGCAGAGCATGCCTCGATCCCGGTCTACTGGCAGCATCGCCCCGAACAGCAGGTCGGCTGGGTCGACCAGGTATCGGAAGACCGGCGCGGTCTGCGTGTGATCGCGCATTTCACCAACCCCGACGGCACACCCGCCGCGCTCGTGCGCGACGGCGCGGTGCGCGGTCTGTCGTTCGGATACCGTGTCAAGGCCGCGGTCCAGAGCCCGACCGGCCGCGACATCCTCGACGTCGATCTCGTCGAGGTCAGCCTCGTCACCCGGCCGATGCAGGCCTTCGCGCAAGTCCACCTCGTCACCGCCTGAGCCCCAACCCGCATTCGATTTCTGCAGAAAGGACCCCCCATGGACTCCGAATCCACCATCGAGACCAAGACCGACCCCATCCCCGCCAGCTTCGACATCATCGCCCGCCAGGACGCGCAGGAAGGCGAGATCACCGCGATCCGCGCTGACGTCGAGGAAGTGAAGGGCCGGCTCGATCGCGTCAGCCGCGCCGCCGCGCGACCGCTGCTCGACGGCGGCACGCCGGCCAGCCCGCAACTCAAGGGCTTCGTCGATGGCTACCTGCGCCACGGCCGCGTGACCGAGCTGAAGTCGATGAGCACCGCGGTGCCCGCCGACGGCGGCTATGCCGTGCCGCGCGAGATCGACGCCATGATCGCCCGCCAGCTCACCGAGATCAGCCCGATCCGCGCGCTCGCACAGGTCGTGCAGACCGGCACCAGCGGCTACCGCAAGCTCGTCTCGACCGGCGGCACCGCGAGCGGCTGGGTCAGCGAGGGCGCCGCGCGGCCCGAGACCGCCACCCCGCAGTTCGCCGAGATCGCGCCGCCCTCGGGCGAGCTCTACGCCAACCCGGCGGCGAGCCAGGCGATGCTCGACGATGCCGCATTCGACCTCGAGACGTGGTTGGCCGGCGAGATCGCGGTCGAGTTCGCCCGCGCCGAAGGCAGCGCCTTCGTCAACGGCACCGGCGTTAACCAGCCGATGGGCTTCCTTTCGGCGCCCGCCACGCTCGACGTCGACGGCGCCCGCGCCTTCGGCACGCTGCAATACGTCGCCTCGGGCGATGCGACCGGTTTCAACACCGCGCCCGACGACAAGCTGATCGACCTCGTCCAGGCGCTGAAGGCCGGGCATCGCCAGGGCGCGGCCTGGGCGATGAATTCCTCCACGCTGGCGATGGTGCGCAAGTTCAAGGCCGCCGATGGCTCGTTTCTGTGGCAGCCCGGCCTGATCGATGGCCAGCCCGATCGCCTGCTCGGCTACCCGGTGGTCGAGGTCGAGGACATGCCCGACGTCGCCGCCGGCGCCTGCCCGGTCGCCTTCGGCAACTTCCGCGCCGGCTATCTCATCGCCGAGCGCAGCGCGACCGCAATCCTGCGCGATCCCTTCACCAACAAGCCCTTCGTCCACTTCTACGCGACCAAGCGCATCGGCGGGCAGGTGATGGACAGCGATGCGATCAAGTTGCTGAAGATCGCGGCCTGACGCCAGGCCGCGCGTCTATCCAAGACGCCGGACCCGCGCGGGGGATTCCCGATCCCCTTGCCCCCGCGCGCATGACGGCGCGCGCACGCGGCATGGCCCATGCCGCCGCCGCGGGCGCCTTCCTTTTCCCCGGGCCACAGGCCTAAACCGGAGATTGCCATGAAGCGGGCAATTGTCGCGCCGCCGGCGCTGTCCCCGGCGGCGCTCGACGAGCTGAAGGCGTGGCTGGGCGTGACCACCACGCGCGACGACGCCGAACTCCTCGCGCTGCTCACCGCCTCGCTCGACCTGTGCGAGGGTTTCACGGGCACGATGCCGATCGAGTCTGGTTGCGAAGACGTGTTGCGGGCGCGCGGCGACTGGCAGGCGCTTTCGGCGCGGCCGGTGCAGGCGATTACCGCACTCGCCGCGCTGGCGCTGGACGGCGCGCGCCGCGCGCTGGCCGCCGGCGACTACGAAATCGACCTCGACGCCGACGGCGGCGGGCGCGTGCGGCTGCTCGTCCCCACCGACGAGGACCGCATCGCCGTCACCTACACCGCGGGCATGGCGGCCGGTTGGGAAGGCCTTCCCGAAGCCATCCGCCAGGGGTTGATCCGCCTCGCCGCCTTCCAGCACCGCGAGCGCGACAGCGGCGCGGTGGCGGGCCTGCCTCCTGCCGCTGTTGCCGCGCTGTGGCGGCCGTGGCGCCGGGTGCGCCTCGCATGATTCGCGCCACCGCCGATTTCGCCGCGCTGGCGAAAGCGCTGACCGCCCGGGCCGAAGCGCTTGCCCGGTCCCAAGCTGCTTCGATTCGCGCCGGCTCCACCGCCGCATGGCGCGATGCGCGGTTGCTCTGGCCGCTGATGACCAGGAGGTAGGTCCCGATGGAAATCCCCTTCCGCGCCGCGCTGCTCGACTGGCTCGCGGCCGACCCCGCGCTGTCAGATGCGCTCAACGCCATCGCCGAGGAAGCGCCTTCGCGCACCGCGCTGCCGTGGCTCGCGATCTCGGCCAGCGCCTCGATCGATTGGAGCACTAAGGACCTGGCGGGCCGCGAAGTGCGCGTGGCCTTCGAGCTGCGCACCCGCGGCGACACCGCGCTGGCCGACGCCGCGCTCGTCGCGGCGATCGAGCGGCGAATCGAAAGCTTCCCGTCCGACCAGTCCGCCACCGGCTTCCGCGTCGCCAGCCTGGCATTCACCCGCGCCCGCGCCGAGCAGCGCGGCGAGGCGACGCGCGCAACGCTGCTCGAATACCGCGGCCGGCTGCTGGCCGCCTGACCCTTCCAATCCCGAACTGGAGATTTCCCATGGCTGCCCAGAACGGCTCCGCCTTCCTCCTCAAGATTTCCGATGGCGCAGCGCCGCCGACCTACAACACCGTCGCGGGCCTCAGGACCACGCAGATGTCGATCAACGGCGATGCGGTGGTCGTCACCACCAAGGACTCCGCCGGTTGGCGCGAATTGCTGTCCGGCGCGGGAACGCGCTCCGTCTCGGTCAGCGCGGCGGGGATCTTCCTTGGTTCCGCCGCCGAAGCACAGATCCGCTCCCGCGCGCTCGACGGCACGATCACCGACTATCAGCTCTCGTTCGAGGGCGGCGAGAAGCTGCAGGGCAAGTTCCTCGTGCAGCGGCTCGACTATGCGGGCGACTTCAATGGCGAGCGCAATTACACGATGACGCTCGAAAGCTCGGGCGCGGTGGTGCCGGCGTGAGTCCCAATCCGTGGCGCGGCGAGGTTGCGCTGGTGCTTGGCGGCGTCTCTCATGCCCTTCGCCCCAGCTTCACCGCGCTGGTTGCGGCTGAAGAGGAAATCGGCCCGCTGTTCGCGCTGGTCGAGCGGACCGGCGCGGGTCAGCTTCGCCTCGGCGAAATGGTCGCGCTGTTCTGGCACTGCCTGGCAAACCGCGAGCACGTCACCCGCGAGGGCTTTGCGGAAGCGGTCGCGCGTTCCGGGCTCGCCGCCTGCACCCCGGCGCTGCGCGCGCTGATGGTGCAAGTCCTCAAGGGCGGCGAATGAGCCGACGCTTCGGCGAGGGCGCAGTGCGGCTCTCGGGGCAGGCGGCGCTGCTACTCGGGTGGAGCCCGGCGCAGTTCTGGGCCGCTACCCCGCAGGAGCTCGAATCTGTGCTCGCCGCCCATAACCCGCCCGGAGGCGAAGGCGTCGACCGCACCACGCTCAAGCGCATGATGGAGCGCGAAGACAATGGATCAACTCGATAATCTCGTTGTCGGCGTGCGCGCCGACACGCAGGGCTTCGCCACCGACCTGCAGACGATGCGCAACAGTTTCGATTCGATCGTGGTCGACGGCTTTGCCGGCGCCGGGACGACGCTCGAGCGCGGGCTCCTCGGCGCGATCCGCAAGGGCAGCCTGGGCTTCGAGGACTTGCGGCGCGTCGCGATGAGCGTCGTCGGAGACATCGCCGCGCAGGCGGTGCAATCGGGGCTCGGCTCGCTCGGCCTTGGCCGCGCGAACGTGGGCGGCACGCTGGGGCTCGGCCTGACTTCGCTGATCGGCGCGATCTTCGGCCTGCCCGGCCGCGCGACCGGAGGACCTGTCGCGCCTGGCCGCGGCTATCTCGTCGGCGAGCGAGGGCCCGAACTGTTCGTGCCGACCTCGGCCGGCCGGGTCGAACCCGGCGCGCCGGGCGCTCCCTCGCGCAACGTCAACGTGGCGATCAAGGTCGTCGCCCCCGCAGGCTCCTCGGCGCCCGAAAGCCTTGCGCGCTCGAGCCGCCAGGTCGCGCAGGCCGTGCGCCGCGCGCTCACCGAATACTGAAGGAGGCAGCGATGGCCTTCTGGCTCGCCGCAGAACGCACTGTGCAGCAGGCGGACTTCATCCAGCGCTTCGACCCGCGCTTCTGGACCGTCGACTTCGCGCGCCCGGCGCTGGCCGCGGTCACGACGACCGCGCCCGACGCGCTTCGGGTCGACGCGGTGTTCCGGCAGTCGGGCGACCTCGTCGGGCTGATATGGGAAAGCGCGGACAGGTGGGACCACCCGCTGCTCGCCTACGAGACGATGCGCGACTTTTCGCGTCTGAAGCTCTCGTTCCGCTGGCGCTCTTCGGGCGTCATGCCGCTCGATTCGGTCGACGGGCCGACGCTGACCATCGAGGGCCGCGACGCAGCCGGCCAGCCTCGCGTGTGGTATGTCCGACTGTGGAACTATGCGCAGGGCACGAACGAGGACGCGCTGATCGCCTTGCCGTTCTCGGCGCTCGACGGCGGCTTCCTGCTTCCGGGCGAGGCCGACCCGGTCCACCCCGCCGATATCGACCGCATGTTCGTTTCGCTGGTCGCGCCAGTCTATGTGCAAGGCGGAGCTGTGCCCTTCGCCAGTGAACAGCACGGCTGGGCCGAGCTTTCGGACATCCGCTGCGAAGGCCACGAGCCGATGCTGGCGATCGGCGACGCGATGATCCCGCCGCACGGGCTTTCGATGGCGACCGGCTACGACGACGCCTACAACCAGACTCCCGCGCGGCTGCTGCGCCAGGTGCGCGGGCTCGGCTATCGCGGATCGATCAACCACTACGTTGGGATGAGCCACCACTTCCCGCTCGCGCCGGACGGCGCAGGCGGTTTCGTGGTCGATCCCGCCCTGCCTGCGGCGAACCCGGCGAGCGAGGCCTGGCACCGCGCTCTGCTGGCGGGCGCTGTGGCGATGGGTTTCGAGGTCATCCTGTCGCAGTCCTTCGAGGTGCTGGCGCAGTTCTGCCCGTCCGCCTGGCAGCAGCGCGACGCCGCGGGAAACCCGGCACTTACCGGCTGGAGCCCGCCGAGCACGCTGCTCTCGCCCGCCAATGCGGAAGCGATGGGATGGCTCGAACAGCTCGCGCGAACACTGGCCGGATGGCAGATCGATGCCGGCCTGCCGGTACGCTGGCAGGCCGGCGAGCCGTGGTGGTGGGTGACCGCGAGCCGCGCAATCTGCCTCTACGACGATGCCGCGCGCGCCGCCCTCGGCGGAAATCCGCCGATCATCACCGACCTCGGCGCGGTTCTGACCCAGCCGCAACTCGACCTGCTCGACCAGGCCGGAGTGCTGCTCGCCGCTGCTACCGCGCAGCTTGTCTCGGCGGTTCGCGCGGTTGCCGGAGCGGCCGGGGCGCAAGTCCTGCTGCTCGCATACCTGCCCGCCGTGCTCGACCAGGCCATGCCCGAGGCGCGCCGCGCCAACCTGCCGACCGGATGGGCCTCGCCCGCCTTCGACGTACTCCAGATCGAAGATTACGACTGGGTAACCGGGGGCTTCGACGCCTCGCGCAGGGCGGGCCGCGACACGATCGAGGCGCGGCTCGGATATTCGCGCTCGGCCCAGCACTACTTGTCGGGTTTCGTGCTCGCCCCCGCCGATGCCGACACGCAATGGCCGCGCATCGACGCGGCGGCCGGCGAGGCGCGCGCGCTCGGCGTCGCCGAGACCTTCGTCTGGGCATTGCCGCAAGTCGCGCGTGACGGCTTCACCCGCCTGCCCGATCCCCTGGAGGACGCCATGCAACCTTTCGACGACGTCCTGTTCCCGCTCGCGCTGGGCCGCCAGGCCACGGTGACGCCCGAATTCTCGACCTCGGTCACGATCACGGCATCGGGCTTCGAGCGGCGCAACAGCCTGTGGGCCGACGCGCGGCTGCGCTTCGATGTCGGGCCCGGCATCCGGTCCGAAGCCGAACTGGGCGAGCTGATCGCCTTCTTCCGCGCCCGGCGCGGACAGGCACGCGGTTTCCGCCTGCGCGACCCCTCGGATTTCAGCTCGAACGCCATGACCGGGACGCCCGGACCGCTCGACCAGTTGATCGGCGTGGGCGACGGCGCCACCGCGCGCTTCGATCTCGTCAAGCTCTACGGCACGGGCGATGCGGTCCAGCGCCGGCGCGTGACCCGTCCGCAAGCCGACAGTCTGCGCGTCAGCCTCGACGGCGTGGAAACCACCGCCTACACACTCGACCCGCTGGGCGTGATTGTGTTCACCGCGGCGCCCACGGCAAACGCCGCGGTGCGCGCCGGGTTCCTGTTCGACGTGCCGGTGCGCTTCGCCGAGGACACGCTCGATATCGCCGGAACCGTGTTCGCCGCGGGAGAGGCGCCCAGCGTGCCGCTCGTCGAATTGCGCGAGGACGCCTGACATGGCGCGCACCTGGTTTTCGGGCAACCTCGAAACGGTCGCGACGTGGTGGCGCGTCGAGCGCACCGACGGCGTGGCGCTCGGCTTCACCAGCCACGACCACGACCTGTCCTTCGCCGGGCTGCTCCATCGCACCGCTCCCGGCATGGTGCCGAGCGCGGTACGGCTGACATCGGGACTCGACGCCGACAGCGCGGAGATCGCCGGGGCGCTGAGCCACGACGCAATCTCCGAGGCTGACCTCGCCTCGGGCCGCTTCGACGGTGCGCGCGTAGCGATGGGGCTGGTCGACTGGGAGAGCCTCGAAACGCTCCAGCTCTATGCCGGCACGATCGGCGCGGTCGGGCGCGAGGGCTCGGGGTTCACCGCCGAGCTCCGCTCGATCAAGGCGCTGCTCGACCGCGAGATCGTGCCGCGCACCGCGCCAACCTGCCGGGCGGAATTCTGCGGGCGCGGCTGCGCGCTCTCGCCTGTCCGCTTCACGCATGAGGCGCAGCTGGTGGAAGTCTCCGCCGACGCGATGCAGGTGAACATCGGCACCGTCACCGCCGCAGCGGCCTTCGAGTTCGGCACCCTGCGCTGGGCCGACGGTCCCGAAGCCGGGCTGGTCCGCCGGATCGAAGCGGTAAGCGGCGCGTGGCTCGCGCTCGACCTCCCGGTCGATCCGGCAACTCCGGCCGGCACGCGCGCGATCCTGCGCGAGGGCTGTGACCACACGCTCGAAACCTGCTCAAGCCGCTTCGCCAACGCGATCAACTTCCAGGGCGAGCCGTTCCTGCCGGGTAACGACCTGCTCACCCGCTACCCCTCGCCGGCCCCGTGACGCCGACACTCGAAGAGGCTGCGCTCGGTCTGGTCGGCACGCCGTTCCGGCTCCATGGCCGCGATCCGGCGCGCGGGCTGGATTGCGTCGGACTGATCGCCGAGGCGCTGCGCCGTGCCGGTCATCGCCCAATCGCGCCCGAAGGCTATCGGTTGCGCACGCTTTCGCTCGAGCCGTGGCTCGCGCTGGCCGGCGCTTCCGGGCTCGAACCCGTCGCGAACGGCGGCAACGTGATCCTCGCGCGCATCCACGCGCTCCAGCCACACCTTGCCGTGCTCGTGCCCGGCGGCCTGGTTCACGCCCACGCGGGGATTGGCCGGGTCACCTTCCTGCCAGGTGATCCGCCGTGGCCGATCGAGCGACGCTGGCGGCTGGCCAAACCGGAGACCTGAAGACATGGCAACGCTGATCCTCACCGCCGTCGGCACGGCGCTTGGCGGACCGCTCGGCGGCGCGATCGGCGCGCTCATCGGGCAGCAGGTCGACACCGCGATCATCGGCTCGCCGACGCGCGAGGGACCGCGGCTCAAGGACCTGTCGGTCCAGACCTCTAGCTATGGCGCGGCGCTGCCATTGCACTTCGGCACGATGCGCGCGGCCGGCACCGTGATCTGGGCAACCGATCTCGTCGAACATCGCGAGACGCAGGGCGGCGGCAAGGGCCGCCCGTCGGTCACCGCCTATACCTACACGTCCTCGTTCGCGGTGGCGCTTTCCAGCCGCCCGATCTCGGGCATCGGCCGGATCTGGGCCGACGGCAACCTGCTTCGCGGCGCGGCGGGAGACCTCAAGGCGGGCGGGACGCTTCGCATCCACACCGGCTACGGCGATCAGCCGGTCGACCCGCTGATCGCCCAGGCCGAGGGCGGCGCGCTTTGCCCGGCCTTCCGCCACTGCGCCTACGTCGTGTTCGAGGACCTCGAACTCGCCGACTTCGGCAACCGTTTGCCGTCGCTGACCTTCGAGATACTCGCCGATGCCGGTGGCTGCTCGCTGGCCCAGATCGTCGTCTCGGCGCTGCCCGAAGCCGACACCGCCGGGCTGGACGCGAAGCTCGATGGCTTCTCGATCGATTCCGGGCGCGCCGGCGATATTCTGGCATCACTGTCGGCAGCCTTCGCGCTGACATCGAGCGTGCGGGGCAACCGGCTGGCTGTCGCGGCTCAGACCGTACCGGCCACCGTGCTCGCGCTCGTCGATCAACCGGTGGCAGGCGGCGCACGCGCAGACGCTGTAAGAGCCACCGGCTGGAGCCGTCGCCGCGAGCCGCAACCGGCGGTCCGGCAAGTCGGCCTGCGCTATTACGATCCGGCGCGCGACTACCAGCCCGGCCTCCAGTGGAGCCCCGGACGTGCGGCGCCCGGCGACCTGGCCGTGACCGACCTTCCCGCCGCAATGGCCGCGGCGGAGGCGCGCGGTCTCGCCGGCACGATCGCGCACCGCAATACCCGGCCCGCAGACCGTATCCGCTATCGGGTCACCGCAATCGACCTCGCGATCATGCCCGGCCAGGTGGTGCGCCTGCCGGTCGCGGGCGGCGCGTGGCTCATCGAAAGCTGGGAATGGCAGGCCGACGGCGTACTTCTCGACTTGCTCGCACTGTCCGGCGGCGGCGCTGTGAGCGCCGCAACGGCCGATCCGGGACGTGCGCTGCTACCGGTCGATACGCCTGTCCCGGCGACGGACTTGGCGGCATTCGAGCTGCCGTGGGACGGCACCGGGAGCGCGGACAGCACCGCCATCTTTGCCGCCGCCAGTGCGGCGAATTCGGGCTGGCGCGGCGCGGCGCTCTTCGCGCGCCAGCCCGGCGGCCTGCTCGCGGTGCTCGGTTCGACCGGCAGGCGGCGCGCTGTGATGGGAAGGGCCGTAGCCGCCTTGCAAGCCGGTTCGCCCCACCTTGTCGATCGGTACAACCGGGTTGTCATCGAGTTGGCCGGGCCAGGCCTTCAGCTCGCCCCGAGCGAAATGTCCGGGTTGTTGCAGGGAGGCAATCGGGCCCTCCTCGGCGAGGAACTGATCCAGTTCGCCAGTGTCGAGTTGCTTGCCGACGGGCGCTACAGCCTGTCGCAGTTGCTCCGAGGTCGCGGCGGCACCGAATGGGCGATCGGCGC
>JAJXVK010000202.1 GCA_021782155.1 Pseudomonadota bacterium | reverse complement strand
CTCGAGCGCGCTTCGGTGTTCGACAAGATCGACCTGCGCGGCGACCTGCCCGCCGGCTACGACGCCGAACTCTACCGCAACAACACGCTGATCGGATCAACCAGGGTGCCCGTGAACGGCCAGTACGAGTTCCTCCAGGTGCCGGTCGAATTCGGGCTAAACGTGTTCCGCGTCGTGCTCTACGGGCCTCAAGGCCAGCGCCGCGAGGATGTGCGGCAGATCAGCGTGGGCGACGGACGCCTGGCGCGCGGCGAACTCGTCTACAGCTTCGGCATCGCCCAAAAGGACGTGAACCTGCTCGGCGTGCGCCCGCCCGAATTCGTGCCGAGCACCGATTACGCCAGGTGGCGCGCGACCGGACAGTTGCAGTACGGCGTTAGTGCAGGAGTGACCGCCACGCTGGGCGGGTCGTGGTACGAAAGCGGTGGCCAGCGCCGCTGGCTCGCGACCGCGGGTTTGCGCAGCGGTATCGGGAGCGTCGCCACGCGGCTCGACTTCGGCGTGAACGAGGCTGGCGGCAACGCGATCGAGGTCGGGCTGGGCGGGGCATTCGCCGGGGTCAGTCTCACGGCCACGCACGCTGAATACTTCGGCACGTTCAGCGACGAAGTGCGATCGTACACGATCGACCCGCTGCGCCGCGCGACCGAAGCCGACCTCACGGCGACGTTCCATATCGGTTCGGGCGAACATCAGCTGGCGATCCCCATGGCCGCCCGCGTGCGGCGCGTCCAGTTCGCGGACGGCCGCGTGGCGACCGAGGGTGCCTTGCGCGCTTCGGCGCTGATACGGCACGTGCTGGTTTCGAACAGCTTCTCGGTGTCCCAGACCCTGTCCCCCGGCGGACCGGCCTACAACCAGATCACCGGCACGTTCGACCTTGCCTCGCTGTCGGGCTCGAAGACCCAATACCGCGCGACGCTGGGCTATGGCATCGTGCCTTCGGCCAGGCTGAACTCGGCTGGCGCCGAAATCGACCGTGCCTTTGGACCCGACACCCGCGCAAAGGCATCGATATCGCACATGCTCGACAGCCGCACGACGCTGTTCGGCCTCTCCGCGATCCGGCGTTTCGGACCGTTCTCGCTATCCTTCGACGGCAACGTGGCGGTGCCGAGCAACACCTACAGCGCGGTCTTGCGGCTTGGATTCAGCTTCGGACGCAACCCGGTGTCGCACGCGATGTTCCTCGGCCGGCCCGGACTGTCGCAAGGCGGCGCGGTGGCCGCGCGCGCCTTCGAGGACGAGAACGGCAACCACCGTTTCGACCCAGGAGAGCCGTTGCTGAGCGACGTGACGTTCGACACAGGTTCATTGCAGGGCACGACCGGCAAGAACGGCGTGACGTTGATTGGCGGGCTGGGCGATGCCACCCGCACCTACCTTCGCCTCAACGCCGAAACGCTGCCCGATATCGCCATGGCTCCGGCGCAGACCGGGGTCGAGATCATTCCGCGCCCGGGCCGCATCCATCAGACCGACTTCGCTGTCGACAGGCTGAGCGATATCGAGGGCACCGCCTATTTCGGCGCCGGCCAGCAAGGCGTGTCCGGGCTGTCGTTGCGTCTGGTCGACGCGCAGGGCAAGGTGGTCAAGCACACTCGCACCAGCGCGGGGGGCGTGTTCCTGTTCGAACAACTCCACCCCGGCGCCTACCGCGTCGAGCTGGACCCCGGACAGGCCGGGCAGCTGGGCCTGTCGCTCGAGAGCGCGACCAGCGTGACGCTGGACGGCAAGGAACAGGCCGCGCGGATCAAGGTGCTGGTAGGTAAGGCCCCCTGACCGCTTCGCCCGCCACCGTGATGTCGCCCGCCCGCAAGAGCCCGGCGGCGATCGCAGGCGCTCCCAGCAGAAGAAAGCAGCCGAGCAGCACGCGCAGCCCATCGCGCACCGCGATGCGTCCACGCAGCAGCATCAGCCCCAGGATCGCCACTGCGACGATGCAGACCGTCGTGGCCACGCTCCCCAGCAGCGTACCTTCGATCCACTGCGCCGCGCCGGCGAGTGTCGAGCTGTCGCTGGTCTCGAACAGCGACCCGCCCCAGTTCATGGCGAAGTTCCGCGCAGCGAGACCGCGGCGATGCGCCGCCTTCCGCCCACGCGCTCGAGCTGGACGAACACGTCGATGGTCGAGCGCACGTAGCGCACCACGTCGTCCCAGCCTAAACGCGAACCGGTCTGCAGCACGAGCAGCGCGAGCTGTTCCACCGCCTTGTCGGGTGAATCGGCGTGGATCGTGCTGATCGAGCCGGGGTGGCCGGTGTTGACCGCGCGCAGGAAGGTATAGGCCTCGGGCCCGCGCAGCTCGCCGACGATGATCCGGTCGGGTCGCATGCGCAGCGCCGCATTGAGCAGGTCGTCGGCGGTGATGTTCGCCTCACGCAGGTGGCTGCGCGCGGCGAGCAGGCCCACGGCGTTGGCATGGGTGAGCGTAAGCTCGGGGGTGTCCTCGATCAGGATAAGCCGTTCGTGCGCGGGCACCTCGCGCAGCAGCGCGTTGAGAAACGTGGTCTTGCCGGTGGAAGTCCCACCCGAAATCAGCACGTTGCGCCGCCCGCGTACCGCATCGCGCAGAAGCGCAGCGAGGTCTTCATCATGCGCGGGTGCGCTTCCGGCGACCTCCGCCAGGCCTTCGCGCAGCGCGGTACCCTCGAACGCGCCCGCCGCGGTGTAGTCGTCGAGCGACAGGTCTGCGGCGACATGGCGCCGGATCGCCATCGCGATCTCGCCACGCGTCGCAGGCGGAACGACGATCTGCACGCGCGACCCGTCGGGCAACGCGGCGGCAAGCAACGGGTGCTCGCGGCTGATGCCCTGGTGCGAGACCGCGGCGATGCCGAGGTCGGCGAGGATCGCGCTCACTTCGGCAACCTGCCCGCCCAGCCCCTCGATCGTGTCGGAATGCACCGCGATGGTTGCGTGGTGCTCACCGAACGCGGCGCGGCCGGCGGCGACCTCGTCCTTGGCGAGCAGCAGTTCCTCGCGCAGCGACAGCGCCTCGTCCTCGGCCGAGCGCATGCGCCTGAGCGCGAGGTTCATGCGCGACAGCGCCGCCTGGCGGTCGGTGAAGGCAAACGACTGGGTTATGGTGAATTCGAACGGCAGGCGCGACAGCTCGTCGAACATGCCCGGCATCGTCTGCGCCGGGTAATCCTTGATCGAGACCAGCGCGCCGAAGCGACGACCGAGATCACCAGTGGGACCAAGCTCGAACGCGTCCTGCCCGAAGCTCACGCGCCGGAACGGGAGATAATCGCCTATGTCGCCAGTAGGCAGCCCGACGGGCCGCATATCGGCGTTGTAGAGGCACGACAGGAACTCGAGCGGCTCCGAACGGAAACCGTCGGGAGTATCGTAGACGGAAAGCAGGCGCGGCCCATACTGGCCCAGGGACGCGATCATCGCTTCGCGCGCGGCGTCGAGCTGGCGCTTTTCGCCCTGGAGGAACGCCTCACGCTCGCCGCCGCCGCGCGCGACGAGCCCGCGCAACCGGTCGGCGATGCCGACCCGGCCCTGCAGCGGGCGCCGCACGATGGTGAGGAACAGTTCGTTGACGAACATCCGCCGCTTGTCGAGCCGATCGCGCCAGCGCTCGTCGAGCTGTTTCGAAAAGCCATCGCCGAAGGTCGCGTTGAGCCCCACCTCGGCCCTGCGCCGCAGCACATGGTGATAGACCGCGAAGCGCGACGAGCCGATCGTGCGCAGCGTCGCGCTGCGCAGTTCGGCGCGGTAGTTCAACTCGGCGGTGTCGGCGGTCTCGAACAACAGCCCATCGAGCCGGATCACCTGCATCAGCAGGCCGTCGCGGGTCTCCAGCGTCGCACCGTCGACGTGCCTGGCATAGGGCAAATGGCTGCCCGCCGGCTTCTCGCGGGCGATGACGCGGGACTCGCGGCTCAGGGCCGGTAGGAGTTGCATTGCCAGAGCGCGTGGTTCTTGACCCGCGGACAGCGGCTGACGCGGGTGGTCCACAACTCGATCACGCGCGGTTCGCGCAGGCACAGGATCGCGCCGGCGGCATGGATCACCAGCCCCGCCGCGAGCGCCCAGATACTGCGGAAGATAAGGAACAGCTCGGCGCAGAGCACCGCGTTGAGGATGAACCAGTTGAAGGTCACACCTGCGAACATCTGCGGCCGCGTGAGCGCGACGAACAGCGTATCCCGCCTCAGCGTGTCATCGGCCATCGTCGCGTCAGTACCCCATCGTCGCGGCGCTGCGGATGCCCGCGACGATGCTCGCGGCGCCGAACAGGATGAAGCAGCCCAGGATCACCACCGCGCCGTGGCGCCAGTTGATCCGCCCGGTCAGCATCATGAAACCGACCGCCGCGACGGTGGCGACCGTGCCGAGCAGCGTGCCCTGGAGCCAGCTGACCGCCGCGACGAGCACGCCCGAGCCTTGCGGGTCGGTCGGAACCGCGGCCTGCGCGGCGGCAGCGTGAAAGGCTAAAGACACCGCGAGCAACCCGGATGGCGCACGGCACCGGGCGAATTGGATAAGACCCCTCGTCATGCAGCAAAGTCTGGCATGCTCGAACACGGATTCAAGCGGAATCGCAATGATCTGGGCGAAAGCCGCGCTTGTCACTTTGCGGGACGGGCCGCCCGGAATGCCTCGTCGGCCCTGCCCCGCAACTGCTCAAGCCCGCTCTGAACTGTTGCCCAAGGGCACCGGCTAGATCGGTGTGGACCTCGAGGCGGGTCCTGGCGTCGACGTCGTGCTCGAGGACGTCTATCACCTGCCCTTCGCCGACGGTTCGGTCGATGTCGTGCTGACCGGCCAGATGCTCGAACACTGCGCGCATTTCTGGAAAGTGTTCAATGGAATCGCGCGGGTCCTGAAGCCCGAGGGCCTGGCCATCGTCATCGCTCCTTCGAGCGGCCCCGTGCATCGCTACCCGGTCGACTGCTATCGCTTCTATCCCGATTCCTACCAGGCGCTGGCAGACTGGTCGGGCCTGCGGCTGGTCCAGGCATGGACCGACGAGCGCGGTCCCTGGTGCGACCTGATCGGCATCTTCCAGAAGGGCGGCGACCTCGCTCCGGTCAGCGCCCCCCGCCCGCTCGCCATGGCGATGAACGAGCGGCAGGACCGGCATCCCGATCCGGCGGTGGAGAAGGTCAGGGGTGCCCGCCCCTATCTCGACGTGCTGCGCGCTCGGCAACCGGGACATCGCGTTCTACCGCTGCACCAGCGACGACTTCTTCTTCGAGCGCGGCGCGCTGGAAACCGGCTCGGTCGACCTCGCCTTCATCGACGGGATGCATCACGCCGAATACGTCATGCGCAGGGCCGGATAGTCGGCCTGAGGATCGACGGTGCGGTTCAACGCCGGCAAGGCCTCCCCGCTCGATCGCCAGCGCAAGGCGCCTTCGACCCGGCTCCGGCACTTCCGCGTCGAACTTCCGGTGCGCGCGCTCGACAAGATCCAACGAGGTACACTGCGCACCCGCTACAAGGGCCTTCGCATTGCCAAGAACCCCCGTTCGACCTTGCGCTCTACCAGAGTGTCCTTGGCAACTTGCGGCCGGCTACGATCATTGAGGTCGGCACTTCGGAAGGCGGCAGCGCGGTCTGGCTGGCCGACCAATGCAAGGCGCTCGGCCTCGACGCGACCGGGCTGACTTCGATCGACATCTCACCACCCGAACTCACCATGCCGGGAATTCGCTTCTTCCAGGGCGATGCGACCCGCCCGGAAGCGACCTTTCCGGTCGAAGAAATCGCCGCGGCACCGCATCCCTGGCTGGTCATCGAGGACAGCGCGCATACTTGCGAGAGCACGGTAAGCGATCGAAATTCCCCACATTTTCAAGCGCGCGCTGATTGGTAGTTTCGCCTGCATGGATGGCGAGGTGATCGATGGGTGACGAAACAGATTTCGAAATGAGTTTCGAA
>JAJXVK010000201.1 GCA_021782155.1 Pseudomonadota bacterium | reverse complement strand
GTCCAGACGCGCATGTCGGCGCGATCGGCGAAATCCTCGGGCCGCAGTTGCACCGCGGTCGGGTACTTGTCCTCGAGGTACTCGCAGATCACCGTCGATTCGGTAATCACCCGTCCGCCGGGATAGCTCTCGTCGAGCAGCGCGGGGACCTGGCCGCGCGGGTTGATCGCCTTGAACCAGTCCGAATGGTGCTCGAACTTCGCCGGATTGAGGCGAATTCCCTCGAATTTCAGGCCCTTCTCGTAGAGCACGAGCAGCGGCTTGAGCGAGTTGGCGCCCGGTCCGAAACTGTAGAGCTTGAGCATTTGCGTGTTATCCTCTCCGTGCCGCGCGATGATAGCGGATCGTATGTAACACTTACAAGTCTGGACTTGCGCCCGGCCAGTCCCCCCCCCCTCCCGCACGGCTTCCCGGGGCCCGAGCACAGGCTTGCTCCCAAGCGCGCTTCGCCTTAATCACACGATTAACAAGGGAGCGAGGCCAAGGTGTTCTTCAATTTCGTCGACGAGCTGCGCGCCGCGGGTATCCCCGCCAGCTTCAAGGAGCACCTGACGCTGCTCGAAG
This sequence comes from Pseudomonadota bacterium, assembly GCA_021782155.1. Taxonomy (GTDB): domain Bacteria; phylum Pseudomonadota; class Alphaproteobacteria; order Sphingomonadales; family Sphingomonadaceae; genus Novosphingobium. The sequence continues at coordinate 5,342 of JAJXVK010000201.1, read as the reverse complement.
CGCTCGAGAAGGACGTGATCGAGCAGACGCCCGAGGCGTTCTACTACCTTTCCCGCGCCACCTTCGTGAAGGACGAGGGCCTGATCGACCGTTTCGACCAGGTGTTCAACAAGGTCTTCAAGGGCCTGCTGTCGGACTACGGCCAGAAGCCGGTCGACATTCCCGAGGAATGGCTGAAGGCGGTTGCCGAGAAGTTCCTCACCCCCGAGGAGATGGAAGCGATCAAGTCGCTCGGCTCGTGGGACGAGATCATGGAGACGCTGAAGAAGCGGCTCGAAGAGCAGGAAAAGCGCCACCAGGGCGGCAACAAGTGGGTCGGCACCGGCGGCACCTCGCCCTACGGCAATTCGGGCTACAACCCCGAAGGCGTGCGCATCGGCGGCGAGAGCAAGCACAAGCGCGCGCTCAAGGTCTGGGAAAAGCGAGAGTTCCAGAACCTCGACAACACCAAGGAACTGGGCACCCGCAACATCAAGGTCGCATTGAGGCGCCTGCGCCGCTTCGCGCGCGAAGGCTCGCCCGACGAGCTCGATCTCGACGCGACGATCGAGGGCACGGCCAAGCAGGGCTGGCTCGACATTCACATGCGGCCCGAGCGGCACAATGCCGTGAAACTGCTGCTGTTTCTCGACGTGGGCGGGTCGATGGACCCGTTCATCAAGCTGGTCGAGGAGCTGTTCAGCGCCGCGACTGCCGAGTTCAAGAACCTGGAATTCTTCTACTTCCACAACTGCCTCTACGAGGCGGTGTGGAAGGACAATCGCCGCCGCTGGTCCGAGCGCACGCCGACCTGGGACATCCTCCACAAGTTCGGCCACGACTACAAGGTGGTGTTCGTCGGCGACGCGGCGATGAGCCCCTACGAGATCACCCACCCCGGCGGCTCGGTCGAGCATTTCAACGAGGAATCCGGCGCTTCGTGGCTACAGCGCGTCGCGCACATCTACCCGGCGACGGTGTGGATCAACCCCGTGCCCGAAAAGCAGTGGGGCTATTCGCAGTCGACCAAGATGATCAAGGAGCTGATCGGCGATTCGATGTACCCGCTGACGCTGGCCGGGCTCGACGATGCGATGCGCGAGCTGACCCGCAAGAAGCATTGATCGCGTGGAGCGGCCGCAGGCTTACCACGCGCGCCGCGCGATCGTCGGCGCGACGATCGGCAACGCGATCGAGTTCTATGATTTCCTCGTCTATTCGATCTTCGCGATCCAGATCGGCAGGGCGTTCTTTCCCACCGGCAGCGCCTACCTGTCGCTGATCGCCAGCCTTGCGACCTTCGGCGCCGGGTTCGTCTCGCGCCCGCTCGGCGCGCTGCTGATCGGCTCCTACGCCGACCGGCACGGCCGCCGGCCCGCGCTGCTGCTGACGCTGGGGTGCATGGGCGTGGGGATCGCGGGGCTCGCGCTGACCCCGTCCTACACCGCGATCGGCGTCGCCGCTCCGATCATCGCGGTTGCCGCGCGGCTGCTGCAGGGCTTCGCGCTGGGCGGAGAGGTCGGCCCGTCGACGGCGTTCCTGATCGAGGCGGCGGCGCACAGCCATCGGGGCCTGATCGGCAGCATCCAGCGCGCGACCCAGCTTGCCGCCGGCGGGTTCGGCGCGCTCGTCGGGCTGCTCTTGAGCCTCATCCTCACCCACGACCAGCTCGCCGCCTATGGCTGGCGCATCGCGCTGGGGATCGGGCTCATCGTGATCCCCTATGCGCTGGTCGTCCGGCGAACGCTTCCCGAAACGCACGCCTACGAAGAACGCGTGCGGATCGCGCCGCACCCGACCAGGCGCGAATGGCGCGTGATGATCGCAGGGTTCGTGCTGTTTTCGGCCGGAGCATCGACCTCCTACATCCTCAACTACCTCGCCACCTTCGCGCAGAATTCGCTCCACCTTCCGCAGGCGCAGGCGCTGGGCGGACAGCTCGCTTCCTATGTCACCGGGGTCGCGGCGGGGCTGTGGGCGGGCTGGATGAGCGACCGGGTGGGCAGAAAGCCGCTGGTGCTCGCCTCCGCGCTGGTGCCGCTGATGGGCGCATGGCCGCTCTTCGCCTGGCTGATCGGCAACCCTTCGGCGACCAGCTTCCTGGTGACATGCGCGCTGTTCGGCGTGGCCAATGGAATTTCGAGCGTGTTCGTCGTCGCGGTCAGCGAAAGCATCTCGAAGGCCAGCCGCGCGCGCAATTTCGCGCTGGTCTATACCCTGCCGATCACGCTGTTCGCTTCGACGGCGCAGCTTGCCGTGACGTGGCTGATCCATTTTACGGGCACGCCGATGGCGATTGCGTGGTTCCTTATCGCGCTGTGGATACCGGGCACGCTCGCCGCGCTGACCATGCCCGAGACCGCTGCGGCGCGGGACTGAAGGAAGCTCCTGCCATTGACTCCGCGACCATGTCCGTCAGGATGGCTTCATCCATCGGCAGGCAGGGGGCCCCGGGGACGTTGGAAAGCAAGCCCGACCTATCGCCACGGCAAATGCGACGCGCGATCATCGCCGCGACGCTCGGCAACGGGCTCGAGTTCTACGATTTCGTCACCTTCGCCTTCTTCGCCATCCAGATCGGCAACACCTTCTTCCCGTCGGACAGCGAATACCTCAGCCTGATGGGATCGCTCGCCACCTTCGGCGCGGGGTTCATCACCCGGCCGATCGGCGCGCACGTGCTGGGCGGCTATGCCGACCGCAGGGGGCGCAAGCCGGCGATGCTGCTGTCCATGTCGATGATGGGGGCGGGCATATGCCTTCTGGCGCTCAGTCCCGGCTATGCCACGATCGGCTATGCCGCCCCGGCGATCGCTGTCGTCGCGCGGCTGATGCAGGGCTTCGCGCTGGGCGGCGAGGTCGGTTCGGCGACCACCTACATGGTCGAGGTCGCTCCGTCCGAACATCGCGGCCGCGCCAGTTCCTGGCAACTGGTCAGCCAGCAGATCGCGGCGACGCTCGGGGCGACCGCGGGGCTTGGCCTCAGCTTGCTGCTCGATCCGGCGGAACTCGCGAGCTTCGGATGGCGTATTGCCCTGCTCATCGGCGCTTCGGTGGTGCCCATGGCGCTCTACATCCGCAATTCGCTCCCGGAGACGCATGTCCCACCGCACCCGCACGAATCCGGGCGCGTCCGTTTCGGCGATTACCGGCGACTGGCGCTGCTCGGCGGGATCGTTCTGGGGAGCGGGACGATCGCCACCTACATCTTCAACTACATGGCGACCTTCGGGCAGACCCAGCTGCACCTGTCGGCGAGCGCCTCGTTCGCGGCCGAAACCGCCAACAACGGCGTGGGTGCCGTCGCAGCCTTCGCCGGCGGCGCGCTGAGCGATCGCTTCGGACGCGTGCGCACGATGGTGGTGCCGCAAGTCGCGTTCGTGCTGCTGATCCTGCCCTGCTTTCTCTGGCTGACGACGGCCCGCGACGCGGCATCGTTCATCGGGGCGAACATGCTTCTCTCGATCTGTAGCAACCTGGCGACCGGTCCACTGCTCGCGGCGATCAGCGAAGGCCTTCCAGGACTGATCCGGGCCCGCGTGGTGGCGCTCGTTTACGCGATTCCGATCGCGACGCTCGGCGGGACCACACAGCTCGTCGTCACATGGTTGCTGCACGTCACGGGAACGTCGATGGCGCTCGCGCTTTATCTTGCGGCGGTCTCGCTCGTCGGAGCAGCCGCGATGGCGGCGATGCCCGAAACCGCGCCCGTCCGCCTGCGCGCCATGGCGGCGCGCCAGGCGTCCGCCTAGCGGTAGAGCAGCAGCGGCACCACCTCGTCGCGCCAGGCCGCCTCGTCGGCGCACGCCAGCGCGTCGAGGTCGCCCGGTTCGCTGCCCGCGTCGTCGACCCATTCGCGCAAGGCGGGGCCGCCGTTGATCACATCGATCGCCAGCCGGTCGAATACATACTCATACGGAAAGTCCCGCCAGATCGGATAGTCCGGGTAGAGCCGGCGGATCGCCTTGAACGCCAGCGCCTGCAAGCGCCACGGACGGAACGCGGCGTGATCGTAGAAGCCGAGTTCCGCGTGGATCATCAAGGCGTTGCAGAGCGTTTTTGCATGTTTGTGAAAGGTCGGTTCGAACCAGCATTCGCGCAATGCGCAACCCTCCAGCCAGTCCGGCGCCAAGCGGCGCATTTCGGTTAATACGGAGGATGCGTTCACATCGGGGGCGCCGAACAGCACTTCGAGCGGGCGCGTGGTGCCGCGTCCCTCGCTCAGCGTCGTGCCCTCGAGCATCACGGTGCCCGCATAGGCGCGCGCCATGTTGAGGTTGGCCGCGTTGGGGCTGGGGTTGATCCACACCCGGTCCTGCGGCCAGCCGAAGCCCGGCGCGGCGTCGGGCTTCCAGCCCTCCATCGTGATCACGCGGTAATCGACGTCGAGGTTGAAGCGGCGCACGAACCAGTGGCCCATCTCGCCCAGCGTCAGCCCGTGGCGCATCGGCATCGGCCCCGCGCCGACGAAGCTCTCTGTGCCGGGCACGAGCCTGGTCCCCTCCACCGGCCGTCCGGCGGGATTGGGCCGGTCGAGCACCCACACGCTCTTGCCGTGCTCGGCGGCGGCTTCGAGCATGTAGAGCAGCGTGGTGACGAAAGTGTAGATCCGGCAGCCGAGGTCCTGCAGGTCGAACAGGAAGACGTCGGCGCTCGACATCATCTGCCCGGTCGGGCGGCGCACCTCGCCATAGAGGCTGAACACCGGGATGCCGTAGATCGGGTCGAGCTCGTCGGCGGTCTCGACCATGTTGTCCTGCTTGTCGCCCTTGAGCCCATGCTGCGGACCGTAGGCGGACGAGACTCGGATGTCCGGGCACGCCGCCAGCGCGTCGAGCGAGTGGACCAGCCTGTCCGTCACCGATGCGGGATGCGCGACCAGCGCGACGCGCTTGCCTTCGAGCGGCTTGCGCAGGTCAGGTTCCGCCAACAGGCGGTCGATACCGAATTTCATGGGCGTCCGGGTGCCGGAAGTGTGCCGGTGAAGCAAGCCGCATCGTGGAAGTCGGGCCTGCCCGAGGCCGGGTGCGCGATCGCCCAGAAGCTGATCGCCCCGCCCTCTTCCTCGATGACCGCTGTCAGCCCGAGCGCGCATTCCTCATTTGGCACGCCGGCAGCTGGCACCGCGGCGTCGAAGATCGCGAAAATGCTGCCCCGGTGCATCGTGCATTCGGGCTCGCGCGGCATCGGTCTATCTCCGATGTTCACGCGGTGGCCGGAGAAGTCCCACGCCGCCCAGCGTTCCGACGGCGAGAGGTTGAGCTCGACGTAGCCCGCCCCCCCGCGCGGCTGGATGAAGGCCTCGAAGCAGGTGGTCTTCCACAAGTCCCCCGCGCGGCCCTTCCCGGCGAAGGGCGGAATGA
>JAJXVK010000200.1 GCA_021782155.1 Pseudomonadota bacterium | reverse complement strand
CGCAACCAGGCAGGGTCGATCGACCTCGGAACACCACGAACCCTCTGGGCCGGAATCAAAATCGGAGTCCGCTGAACAAGCCGGATGATCGAGCGGTCCTGGCCGCACCGCCGGGCCGCGCCCAGCCAATCCGGCCCGCCGAGCGCCGAAGGTCACCGACAACCGGCACTGGACAATCAGCACTAGACAAATGGCCGCACCGCCCACTGGACACACGAACGGCCACGGACGGGTGTCCGTGGCCGCGCGGCGAAGGCGTTCGGCAGAAGTTCAGCGCGCCTGCTTGAGGAAGGTGATGAGCTCTGCACGCTTGGCGGGATCCTTGATTCCGGGAAAGCCCATCGCGGTGCCCGGGACCATCTTCATCGGCCCGGCGATCCATTCGTCGAGATTGGCATCGTTCCACGTCAGGCCCGAGGCCTTCAGCGCGTCGGAGAAGGCGAATCCCGAAATCTCGCCCGCCTTGGTGCCGTAAACGCCCCACAGGTTGGGTCCGATCTTGGCGCCGGCGCCCTTCTGGGCGTTGTGGCACACCGCGCAGCGCGCGAAGGAAGCGGGCGGTGTCAGCGCCGCGGCGGCCGCTTCGGGCGAGGGCGCCGGCTTGGGCGCGGCCTTCGGTTCGGGCAAGGGCGCCGGCTTGGGTGAGGGTGTCGCCTCGGGCTTGGGCGCCGGCGTCGCGCTTGCGCTTGGGGCCGGCGCGGGCGTCGCCGCCGCTTCGCTTGCCGGCGCGGCTTCGCTTGCCGGCGCGGCTTCGCTGGCGGGTGTCGCGGCCGATGGGCTCGCCGCCTCGCTGGCGGCTTCCTCGGGCGTGCCGCCCGAACATGCCGCCAGCGCGAGCGCGGCTGCGGCGGTGAGCGCTAGTGCGGGAATCTTCGTCTGTTTGCGCATGGCATCCTCATGGACTTGAAGGTCTCTGGCCGCCGCATGACATGATTTGCCGGTTCCGCGACATTGCACTTTGGTCACCCCCCCAAAGTGCAATGTCGTTGCCCCGCGCCGGGGGTTAGGCTTCGCCCCGACAATGTGGACAAGGGCCGTTGGGAGGCGGGACATGACGCTGGAAGTTGAGACCCTCGCCGGGAAGCAAACGGCTGCGCAGAGATTGGCAGGAATGCATGCGGCGCTCGCCGGCGACGCGCAGGCCTACTGGCTCGACCAGGCGCGCCGGCTCGACTGGAGCCGCTTTCCGACCCGCGCCGACGAAAGCTCGTTCGACGAGCAGAGCTTCGGCATCCGCTGGTTCGCCGACGGCGAGCTCAACCTGTCGGTCAACTGCCTCGACCGCCATCTCGCCGAGCGCGGCGATGCTGTCGCGATCGTGTTCGAAGGCGATACTCCGGGTGAAGGCCGCAAGGTCACCTACCGCGAGCTGCACGAGGCGGTGTGCCGTTTCGCCAATGTGCTGAAGGCGCAAGGGGTGCGCAAGGGCGACCGGGTCACGATCTACATGCCGATGATCCCCGAAGCGGCGGTGGCCATGCTCGCAGCCGCGCGGATCGGCGCGGTCCACTCGGTGGTGTTCGGCGGTTTCAGCCCCGAGAGCCTGGCGGGACGCATCCAGGACTGCGATTCGAAGCTGCTGGTCACCGCCGACGAGGGCCTGCGCGGCGGCCGGCACGTGCCGCTCAAGCGCAATGCCGACGAAGCGCTGGCGCACTGCACCTCGATCGAGAAGGTCGTGGTGGTCCGCCGCACCGGCGCGGCGGTCGCCATGCAGGAAGGCCGCGACATCTGGTGGGACGAAGCCTGCGCCGCGGCCTCGGCCGACTGTCCGCCCGAACCGATGAACGCCGAGGATCCGCTGTTCATCCTCTATACCTCGGGCTCGACCGGCAAGCCCAAGGGGGTGCTCCACACCACCGGCGGCTACCTGCTGTGGGTGGCGCTTACCTTCGACCTGCTGTTCGGTGCCGGGCAGGACGACCTGTTCTGGTGCACCGCCGACGTGGGCTGGGTGACGGGGCATTCCTACGTTGTCTACGGCCCGCTCGCCAACGGCGCGGCTTCGGTGATGTTCGACGGAGTGCCGAACTACCCTGATGCCGGCCGCCTGTGGGAAACCGCGGCGCGGCTGGGCGTCACCATCGTCTATACGGCTCCCACCGCGATCCGCGCGCTGATGCGCGAGGGCGACGAATGGGTGCTGAAGCACGACCGTTCGCGCATCCGCCTGCTTGGCACGGTGGGCGAGCCGATCAATCCCGAGGCGTGGAACTGGTACCACGACGTGGTCGGCGAAGGGCGCTGCGAAATCGTCGATACCTGGTGGCAGACCGAGACCGGCGGCGCGCTGATCGCGCCGGTGCCGGGCGCGGTGCCGACCAAGCCGGGATCGGCGACCTTGCCGCTGCCCGGCGTCCACCCCCGGCTGGTCGACGCTGAAGGCCGGGTACTCGAGGGTGCGGCCGAAGGGAATCTGTGCATAACCCGCTCGTGGCCCGGCCAGATGCGCACCGTGTGGAACGATCACGAACGCTTCTTCCAGACCTATTTCACCACCTATCCCGGCACCTATTTCACCGGAGACGGCTGCTGCCGCGATGATGACGGCTACTACTGGATCACCGGCCGGGTCGATGACGTGATCAACGTCTCGGGCCACCGCATGGGCACCGCCGAGGTCGAGAGCGCGCTGGTGGCGCACGCCAAGGTGGCAGAGGCCGCGGTGGTCGGCATGCCGCATGCGATCAAGGGGCAGGGGATTTACGCCTACGTCACGCTCAACGCCAACGAGCAGCCCAGCGAAGACCTGCGCCAGGCGCTCAGGCAATGGGTGCGCCACGAGATCGGCCCGATCGCCACGCCTGACGCGATCCAGTTCGCGCCTGGCCTGCCCAAGACGCGCTCTGGCAAGATCATGCGCCGCATCCTCAGGAAGATCGCCGAGGGCGAACTGGGCAGCCTCGGCGACACCTCGACGCTGGCCGATCCGGCGGTGGTCGACGATCTGGTGGCCAATCGCGTCGGATGATGGCAGGGACGCCGCCGCATGACATATCGGCGGCAGGATCGATGGCACTGGGCGGCATGGCTCGCCGCGGCGCTGGCGTCGCTGGCGCCGGGTGCCGCACGGGCCGACGAAGCGGCCGGCCCCCAGATCGTCGTCACCGCACCGGGCGGCGACATCGACGCCGACGATGCGATCGGTCTGGACGCGCACGATCTGCGGCGGACCGGAAGCCCGGACCTGCTCGGCAGCCTCGACGCTCTGGTGCCGGGCCTGTCGCTGGCCGCGACCCAGTCGAACCCCTGGCAGCCCGACCTCCATTACCGCGGCTTCACCGCCTCGCCGCTGCAGGGCAACGCGCAGGGCCTTGCGGTCTATGTCGACGGGGTTCGCTTCAACCAGCCGTTCGGCGACACGGTCGACTTCGACCTGCTGCCCGACGCTGCGATCGAGGCGGTCTCGATCCGCGACGCCAGCCCGGTTTACGGGCTCAATGCGCTGGGCGGGGCGCTGCTGGTGACGACCCGGACCGGTCGCGGCGCGCCGGGGCTGCATCTTGCGCTGTCCGGCGGCGACCATGGACGGCGCGAGGCCACCGCCGAGGCCGGATGGGCCAGCGGCGCGGCCAGCGCCTACCTCGCGCTCGAGGCCGACCACGACGACGGCTGGCGCGTCCATTCGCCTTCGACGCTTTACAGGGGGTTCGCCGATCTCGGCTGGGACGGAGCCGGCGTGGGCGCGCACCTCAAGCTCTCGGCCGCCGATACCGACCTCACCGGCAACGGGCCGGCCCCGGTCGAGCTGCTCGCCGCGGCGCCTTCCGCGGTGTTCACCTACCCCGACATCACCCGCAACCGCGCCGTCCGGCTCAGCCTGCACCCCTGGGCGCAACTTGGTGCGCACGACCGCGTGACCGCGAACCTGTCGTTCCAGGCGCTCGACCAGCACACGGTCAACGGCGACACCGCCGACATCGCGACGTGCGGCGCCGATCCCGCCGCGCTGTGCCTCGCCGATGCGCAGGGCCTGCAAGCTCCGCTGTTCGACACCAGCGGCGCGGCCATCGCCGACCAAGGCATTGCCCGGCCCTATGCCCTGCTCAACCGCAGCCGCACGCTGAGCCACGCCTGGGGCGCGCTGGTGCAGCTGACCGATCGGCGCGCGCTGGCGGCGGGCGAGAACGAACTTGTGCTCGGCTTCAGCCTCGACGCGGCGACCACGCGCTTCGCCTCGTCGAACGAGCTGGGACAGCTCGGCGCGGATCGCGGGGTCACCGGGCTCGGCCCTGTGATCGACCAGCCCGACGGCGGGCTCGCGCCGGTCGGGCTCGACGTCACCACGCGCTACCTCGGACTGTTCCTCGCCGAGAGCCTGCCGCTCACGCCGCGCCTCGACGCCGAGCTGGGACTGCGCTGGAACCTCGCCCACATCCGCCTCGACGATCGCATCGGCACTGCACTCGATGGCACGCACCGCTTTGCGCGGCTCAATCCGGGGATCGAGTTCGACTACCGGTTGACCGGCGCGGTCAGCCTGCGCGCGGGCTATTCGGAGGCCAACCGCTCACCGACCCCGGCCGAGCTGTCCTGCGCCGACGCAGCGGCGCCGTGCAGCCTCACGAACTTCTTCATCGCCGATCCACCGCTCAGGCAGGTGGTGACCCGGAGCTGGGAACTGGGCGCCTCGGGCGCGATCGCCGGAGCGTGGCATGGCAGCTGGCGGGTCTCGGCCTGGCGCAGCACCAACTCCGACGACATCCTCTACACCGCCTCGGCCACGCGGGGGCTAGCATGGTTCCGCAATCTCGGCTCGACGCGGCGGCAGGGCATCGAGGCCGATGCCAGCCTGTCGCGCGGGCCTTGGACGCTGCGGTTGGGCTATGCCTTCACCGATGCGACGTTCCGTACAGCCTTCGTGCTCGACAGCCCCGACAACCCCTCGGCCGACGCTTCGGGCCGCATCCAGGTGCTGCCCGGCGACCGGATGCCCTCGATCCCGCGCCATCGCGTCACGGCGTCGGTCGGCTATGCGACAGGGCGGTTCGAGCTCGGGCTCGACGCCAGGGCCCAATCGGGCAGCCACCTGATCGGCGACGAAGCCAATGTCCGGCCGCAGACCGCCGGCTTTGCCGTGTTCGACCTGCACGCGGCGTTCCGGCTCGACGCGCACGTGCGGCTGACCGGTTCGGTCGAGAACCTCGCGGGCCACCGCCATGTCACCTCGGGCACGTTCTGGGATACCTCGGGCTTAGCACTGTCCGAAGTCGCCCATGCCAGCGATCCGCGCAGCCTCTCCCCCGCACCGCCCCGGCGCTTTCGCGTCGGGATAGAGGTTACGCGCTGACGCGGACCTGGTCCCGCGCGGCGGCTTGCCCCGGAACGTCACGCGGGTCGATCTCCTCGGGCAGCTCGTACTGCCTGCGCCAGCGCGGGCAGTACCGGCAAGGCCTTGGAGTGACCGGCGTGGCGGGCATGGCCTTCTGCGAGGCGCATGGCATCGACCATATCTTCGCACTTCCCTCCAATGCCGCCCTGCGCGCTGATCCGAATATCGTCGCGGCCGCGGATGCCTGTGCGGTCAAGCGCGCCACGCGCATCCGCGTCGCCTTCGCATCTCATCGGCCGGCGTGCCAGCCGCTTGCCATGAGCGCCTTCTCGTCGCCGGGGCTCAAGGGGGCTCCGACCATCCGCTTGTCGACTTCGGCCATGACCACGGGTGCGACGTCACCACCGGCCAGGCGGTATTCTGCCTGCCCCTGCTCATCGTCATGGACTGCCGCGATCATCGGCACGACCCAGCGGCGGCCATCGCGGCACCCGAGACCGCTCAGGCCGTGCGTGGTGCTGAACGTGCGGCAGACGGTCCGCGCGGTGCGGAAGGAGAGACCGATCCTGACCTCTCCCGGCGCGCCGGAGAAGTGGTTGGACAGGCTTTCCGCAAGCTCACCTTTCGCGAGGACTTCGCCGTTGCCATCGGCCAGCA
>JAJXVK010000199.1 GCA_021782155.1 Pseudomonadota bacterium | reverse complement strand
TGACCGTCCAGTTGTCGTTGAGAGCGACCTTGAGCGCGGCGCGCCCGCCCCAGACGTCGGTCTGGTTGGCGTGGCGCTTCACATAGGCCGCGTTGTTGACCGAAATGCCGCCGTTGGTCGCCGGCGGGCAGCCCAGCGGGTTGGTCTCGGGCAGGAAGCTGCGGCAGCCCGGCACGTTGTCGATGAAGCCCGCGTCGTGCTCGTAGAAGCCGACCACGCGCAGCGCGGCGTTCGCCGAGAGCGGCATGTTGAGCATGGCGTCGAGCGAGCCGCCCACGCCACCGTGCTTCACCGTGTTGAGGTCGGAATCGATGCTGCCGTAGAAACCCGAGGTGTCGGGCTTGTTGGTGATGATGCGGATCGTGCCCGCTTCCGACGAGGCGCCGTAGAGCGTGCCCTGCGGGCCCGACAGGCTTTCGATGCGGGCTATGTCGTAGATATGGACGTCGAGGTTGCCACCGATCGTCGTCACCGGCTGCTCGTCGAGGTAGACGCCGACCGAAGGCAGCGACCCCGAGTGGTTGCCGTCACCGCCCGAGGCGACGCCGCGCATGTAGATGACGTTGACGCCGGGATTGCCGCCCAGCGCCTGGAAGGTCACCGAAGGCAGCTGCTGGGCATATCCGCTGAAGTCCGTGACGTTCAGGTCCGCGAGCTTCTTGGTGCTCAGCGCCTGGATCGAGATCGGGACGTTCTGGAGGTTCTCGCTGCGCTTCTGCGCGGTCACGATGATGACGGTGTTCGACGAGTCCTCGCTACCCGAGGCCTGGCCTTTGTCCTGAGCCTGGGCGGCGGTGGCGCAGAGCGCCGTGGTTGCGAGAAGAGCGAACTTGGCGACACGCGGAAGTGCGGCACGCATAGGCTGGGGCCCCTGTCTTGTTTTTGTCCGGGACGCATTGCTGTGCCGCAGCGGAAAATGGGTCAATATGGATACCACATTACGACCGTGCTGCGTGACGTATCTGCCTGAAGCGTTGCAGAATTGTCACGCTTCGCTTTGCGATCGGAACGCGGCCGGCACTTCGGGCCAGGCCTCCAGCACCGGCCCCAGCGCATCCGCGAGCGGCCCCAGCCACGGCGCGAACGCCTGCCACGCCTCCATCCCCTCCCGATTTATCGGGCGGCGCACCTGTTCGGAGCTGGCGGTGCGCACCGCGCGCTCGGTTTCGTGGAAGGCGAGGCACGCGGGCTCGAAATCGAGCCCGCAGAAATCGAGCAGCGCGCGCACTTGCGCTTCGGTGTCCTCGACCATCGCCTCGTGCAGCACGCGGTGGACCTTGCCCGGCTGCACGCGGTCGACGTGCGCCATCAGCCGGACGTAGTCGGTGTAATAGCGGCCCATGTCCTCGAGCGAATAGGAGAACCCCTGCCCGCGCGCGAAGTGCTGCTTGAAGTTGGAAAAGCCGCAGGCGAGCGGATGGCGGCGCGCGTCGATGATCTTCGCGTTGGGCAGGATCAGCCGGATCAGCGGCACGAACAGCCAGTTGTTGGGCATCTTGTCGACGAAGAACGGCCGGCCGGTATGCCGCTGCGCGCCCGCCCGGCGCAGGTAGTCCTCGCCCAGCTTGCGCATCTTCTCGCCCGGCAGATCAGCGAGAGCCTCGGGATAGCGCTCGATCCCGCGCGCGAGCTGCTGGATGTCGGCCAGTTCGCTGGTGCCCTCGACCTGGCTGTGGCTGGCGAGGATCTGTTCGACCAGCGTGGATCCCGCGCGCGGCATGCCCAGTACGAAGATCGGGTCGGGCGCGGGGCAGCCCTCTCCCGCGCGCGCCGCGAACAGCGCGGGCGTGGAAACGACGATGGCTCGATCGACCTGCGCGGCGGTGTCGTCGGCGCTGTAGGGCAGCCGCTTGCGCCGGAGCGCGTTCCCCGCGGCGTAGTGCGCGAAGGCGGCCTCGGGCTCGCGCCGGTCCTCCAGCGCCTTGCCCAGCGCGAAGTCGAGGTGCCAGCGGTCCTCGGGCTCGAGGTCCCCGGCCTCGAGCGCACCGCGCATGGCCGCGAGGTCTTCTTCGGAGAACTTCACGGTCTTGAGGTTGGCGAGGCTCCACCACGCCTCGCCCAGCGAGGGCTGCAGCTCGAGCGACTTGCGGTAGGCGGCGATCCCGTCGGCCTGTCGCCCCACGGTCTTGAGCATGTGGCCATAGCTCATCCACACGCGCGGCTGGAGGGGCTGGTCCCTCAGCACCTGCTCGTAGAGCGCCAGCGCCTCTTCGAACGCGCCGAGCCGGCCATGGGCTGCGGCCTGGAGGTTGGCGTTGCCGGGGTTGCCGGGTTCTTCGGCGTTGACCCGCTCGAGTTCGGCCAAGGCCTCGGTTGCGCGGTTGGTGCGGTAGAGCACCAGCGCAAGGTTCGCGCGCGCCGCTGTGAAGTCCGGCGCGATCTCCAGCGCGCGGCGCAGCAGGTTCTCGGCATCGCCATAGCGCCCGATGCGGCCCGCAAGCTCGGCGAACAGGCGGATCGCGCGCACCTCGAACGGGTCGTCCCTGAGCAGCGCGCGCAGCAATGGCTCGGCCCGCGGCAGGTCGCCCGCGTTCATGGCCGCGGCGGCGGCGACGAGACGGGGATCGTAGTTGGGGCGCGGCTGCGCGGTCACGGTGGTCATCGAGCGCACAACAAACATGCTGACGCGGCGCAATCAAGCGCTAGTCTCCCTTCGAAGAGCCAAGGGGAGACCACGATGACCGGAAAGCGCGCACTTGGGTTCTGGGGTTTGCTGGCGCTGGTGGTGGGCAACATGGTCGGTTCGGGCATCTACCTGCTGCCCGCGACGCTCGCTCCGCTGGGCTGGAACCAGATGCTCGGCTGGCTGGTGACGATCGCTGGCGCGCTGGCGCTGGCGGTAGTGTTCGCGCGACTCTCGGCGCGGGTGCCGCGCGCGGGCGGGCCCTATGCCTATGCCGACGCGGCGTTCGGATCGCTCGCCGGATTTGTGACCGCATGGGCCTACTGGGTGATGTGCTGGGTCGGCAACGGCGCGATCGCGGTGGCGGTGGTCTCCAACCTCAGCCTGATCTTTCCCGCGATCGGTGCCCCGCTTGTCGCGGCGCTGGTCGTGCTCGGCTGCGTGTGGCTGCTGACGCTGGTCAACATCGTCGGCGTGCGCCAGGCGGCCAGGGTGCAGACGGTGGCCACGGTGCTCAAGCTCGTCCCTCTGGTTGCACTGATCCTCGTCGCGACCGGACTGCTGCTGAGCGGTGCGCCGCACGCGCCCGACCCGGGCGTGGCGATCGGCGCGGGATCGGTGGCGAGCGCGGCCGGCCTCACCTTCTGGGGTTTCCTCGGTCTGGAAAGCGCGACCGTGCCCGCCGACAAGGTCGAAGACCCGGCGCGCAACGTGCCGCGCGCGACGCTGTGGGGCGTGCTGCTGACGGGGCTCGTCTATCTCGGCATCTCGCTCGCCTTCGCGCTGTTCATGCCCATGGCCGACGCCGCAGCCTCCCCCGCCCCTGTCGCCGATTTCCTTGGCGGCCACTTCGGCGGCGGCGTGGCGAGCGTGGTCGCGCTATTCGCCGCGATAAGCGCCTTCGGGGCCTTGAACGGCTGGATCCTGCTTCAGGGCGAAATGCCCTGGGCCATGGCGCGCGGCGGAGTGTTCCCGAGGTGGTTCGCCGCCGAGAGCGCGCGCGGCACGCCGACGCGCGCGCACCTCGTGTCGAGCGCGCTGCTGTCTGTGGTTACCCTGCTCAACTACCAGAAGGGCATGGCCGGGCTGTTCGAATTCGTCGCCTCGGTCAGCCTCGCGGCGGGGCTCCTCGCCTATCTCGCCAGCGCGCTCGCCGCGCTCAGGCTTGTGCGCGGCGAGCGGTTGCTGCCGGTCGCCGCGCTGGTCGCCGCGCTGTTCGCGGTGTGGGCCGAGTGGGGCCTCGGGCTCGAGGCGATCGGCTACGGCGCGGTGCTGATCGCGCTGGGGCTGCCGGTATACTGGCTGCGCCCCAAGGCCCCTTCCCGCTAAGAGCGCAGCAGCTTCCTGACCATCGAACGGTCCGACAGGATCGCGTGCGCCGCGTTGTGGCCCGGCGCGCCTGTCACGCCGCCCCCCGGATGCGTGCCGGAACCGCACATGTAGAGCCCCCTGATCGGCGAGCGGTAGTCGCCATGCCCCAGCACCGGCCGCGCGGCCCAGAGCTGGTCGAGGCTCATGTGCCCGTGGAAGATGTCGCCGCCGATCAGGCCGAACTTGCGCTCCAGGTCGAGTGGTGAATGGATTTGGCGGGCGATCACGCTCGCCTTGAAGTTGGGCGCGTGCGCGTCGATCGTGTCGATGATCAGGTCCGCCACCTCCTCGCGGCAATCGTCCCAGCTCCTGCCGTCGGGCAGTTCGGGGGCGAACTGCTGGCAGAACAGGCTGGCGACATGCGCGCCTTCGGGAGCGAGCGTGGAATCGACGGTCGAGGGAATCTTGATCTCGACGATCGGCTGCTTCGACCAGCCGAACTGTTTCGCGTCATCGAAGGCCTTGTCCATGTAGTCGAGCCCAGGGGCGATGATGATGCCCGCGGTATGGTGCTCTGCCTTTTCCTTGCCCGGCAGAACCGAGAAGCTCGGCAGTTCGGACAGCGCCACGTTCATGCGGAAGGTGCCCGACCCGGTCTTGTAGTTCGCGATGCGCTTGCGGAAATCGGTTTCGAGGTCGCCGGGCTCGAGCATCTGGCGGAACAGCAGCGCCGGACCGACGTTCGACACGACCACCGGCGCGGCGATCTCCTCGCCGCTCTCCAGCTTGACGCCCACCGCCTTGCCGCGCTCCATCAGCACCTTGTCGACCGGCGTTTCGAGACTGAGCTCCACGCCATGCTCTTCGCAGGCGAGCCACATCGCCTGCGTGATCGCGCCCATGCCGCCGACCGAGTGGCCCCAGGCGCCCATCTTGCCATTCACTTCGCCGAATACGTGGTGCAGCAGCACGTAGGCGCTGCCCGGCGTGGAGACGCCCGCGTAGTTTCCCACCACCGCGTCGAAGGCGAAGGCGGTCTTGACATGATCGTCCTCGAACCAGCCGTCGAGGAAGTCGCGCGCCGACTTGGTGAAGATGTCGAGCAGGTCGCGCTGCACGTGGATCGGCATCTTCGCCAGCGGCCAGCCCTGTTGCGCGGCGGCGAACAGCGCCTTCAGCCCGCCGCCGACGTTGGGCGGGCTCTGCAGCGCGATGTCGCGCAGCACCTGCGCGACCTGCTCCAGCGCCGCGTCATAGCGCGGATAGGCGGCGGCGTCGTTTGTGTTGAACCGCGCAAACTCCGCCTGGGTGCGCCCTTCCCCGCCACCGAGCTTGAGGTAGGTGTCGGAGAACGGGAAGAAGTTGCTGATCGTGCGCTCGATGATCCGGAAGCCGCGCTCGTGCAGCTTCATGTCGGCGATCACCTTGGGGCGCAGAAGGCTGACGGTGTAACTCGCGGTCGAGTTGCGGAATCCGGGGTGGAATTCCTCGGTCACCGCCGCACCGCCGACAATGTCCCGCCGCTCAACGATGCGCACGCGCATCCCGGCCCGGGCAAGATAGAAGGCGCAGACGAGCCCGTTGTGCCCGCCGCCGATGATTACCGCGTCATACTTCTTCGTCATTGCTCGTTCTTCTCCCCCATTCGTCATCCCCGCAAACGCGGGGCTCCAGGCCAACGCCGCTCAATGGATTTCCGCGTTCGCGGGAATGACGAATTTCAACCTGATTGCGATTTGCTCCACCCAGCCGGCGGCGCGAAGGGGTGCCTTGCCTCGGGGATCAGCGCGCGAATCTTGCGCGCAAAGCTCCTGAGGCACACTTCGCTCCGGCCGATCGGGCCGTTGCCGTATGTCTTGCTCGCCATGCTCTGCTGGACGCGCTCGATCAGCCAGGTGTCTTCCTTGTTGACCACGCGGTTGATCCGCCAGTTGGCATAGCGCACCAGCTTCATCTCGCGGCGCTCATCGGGCAGCGCATAGGCGACCTCGCGCAGCAGGCAGGTGGTCGGGCTGACCGGCAGCCACTGCATGAAGTCGATCTGGTCGGCGTAGATGTCGAAGGCCATGTTGGGC
>JAJXVK010000003.1 GCA_021782155.1 Pseudomonadota bacterium | reverse complement strand
ATGGCGCGTCATGCGGGAACCTCTTCGGGCTGGTAGCTCGCGGCAGCAGCCGAGAGCCGGTCCATGAACTCGTCGATGTGGCTGTCGTCGATCACCAGCGGTGGCAGGATGCGCACCGTCTGGTCCCCGGCTGCAACGGTCAGCAGGCCGTGGTTGTCGCGCATGTGCGCGACGAACGGACGCGGTTCTGACTTGAGCTTGACGCCCATCATCAGCCCGCGGCCCTTCACGTGGTCGAACAGCTCGGGATAGTTGCCGATGAACTGTTCGAGCCGCCCGCGCAGCCGCTCGCCCTTTTCGCGCACGCTGGCGAGGAATTCGTCGTTGGCGACGACATCGAGCACGGCCTCGCCCGCGGCCATCGCCAGCGGATTTCCGCCATAGGTCGAGCCGTGGGTGCCGATCACCATGCCGCGTGCGGCCTTTTCGGTGGCCAGGCAGGCACCCATCGGGAAACCGCCGCCGATGCCCTTGGCGGTCGCCATGATGTCGGGCTCGATCCCGTACTGTTCGTAGGCATAGAGCGTGCCGGTGCGCGCGACGCCGCACTGAACTTCGTCGAACACCAGCATCAGGTCGCGCTCGTCGCACAGCTGGCGCAGCCCCTGGAGGAATTCGTCGCTCGCCGCGCGAACACCGCCCTCGCCCTGGATCGGCTCGACAAGGAAGCCTGCGGTGTGCTCGCCGATCGCCGCCTTCGCGCCTTCTAGGTCGTTGAAGTCGACGTACTTGAAACCTTCGAGCAGCGGCATGAAGCCCTTGTGCATCTTGTCCTGGTTCGAAGCGCTGATCGTCGCCATCGTCCGCCCGTGGAAGGCATTCTTGAACGTGATCAGTTCATAGCGATGCTCGTCGCCGGCGTGCTGGTGATAGGCACGCGCTGTCTTGATCGCGCACTCCACCGCTTCGGCGCCCGAGTTGGTGAAGAACACCGTGTCGGCGAAGGTCAGGTCGACGAGCCGCTGCGCGAGCTTCTCGCCCTGCGGGCTGCCATAGAGGTTCGACACGTGCATCAGCGTGGCGGCCTGCTTCTGGATCGCGCCGATCAGATGTTCGTTCGAATGGCCGAGCAGGTTCACCGCAATACCGCTGGCGAAGTCGAGGAATCGCCGGCCGTCCTCCGAAATCAGGTGGCAATGTTCGCCACGCACCGGACGCACGCCGCACCGGGGATATACGGGCATCAGCGGGGTGATCGACATGGAACGGACTCCTCTTGCAATTCGAAGATCGGGATCGACGCAACGTAAATTGGGGAAGTGAAACGCAAACGACAAATGGCGGCACCCCACCAAGCGGGAGCCGCCATTTGCTCGCGTTTATGACTTCGCGCGGGCCCGGTCAAATTCCGCAGGGCCCGGCGGGTGCGTTCGGTCAGTCCTGACGCGGCACCAGGTTGACCGCCGAGTACTTGCCTCGTCGATCGACCTCGAGGTCGAAGTCCAGACGGTCGCCCTCGTTGAGGCCGCGAAGCCCCGAACGCTCGACCGCGCTGATGTGAACGAACGCGTCAGGCTGCCCGTCGTCGCGGGTAATGAAGCCGAAGCCCTTCATCGCGTTGAAGAACTTGACCGTGCCGGTCGCCTTCTCGCCCGTCAGCTCGCGCTGCGGCGCGACCGGCTTCGATTCGACCGCGATCACGTCGCCGACGACCTGGAGGTCCGCCGCCGAGATCTTCCCGCCGCGATCGACGAGATTGAACTCGAGCTGCTGGCCCTCGGCCAGACCTTCCAGCCCCGCACGCTCGACCGCGCTGATGTGGACGAACACGTCCTCACCGCCGTCCTCGCGCTGGATGAAGCCGAAGCCCTTCTGGCCGTTGAAGAACTTGACGGTGCCCTTGCCGGTACCGACGACCTGTGCCGGCATGCCGCGGCCACCACCGCCGCCACTGCCGCCGCCACCGCCGAAGCCGCGGCCACCGCCACCACCGCCACCACCGCCGCCGCCGAAGCCGCCGCCACCACCGCCGCCGAAGCCGCCACGATCGCCGCCGCCGAAACCGCCCCGACCGCCGCCACCGCCGCCACTGAAGCCGCGGTCAAACCCGCCGCCTCCGAAGCCGCCGCCACCGCCGCCGCCGTAGGGATCGAAACCTTCTTCGCCGAAACCGTCTCGCTTGTCGCGTCCGCGACCGCGCCGCCCTCTGTCAAAACCCATAGAAACCGATAGACCTTCGCACCGCCCGAACACTCTCCAAAACCGCGGGTCCGGACGGGAGAACCGGCGGCGAAACAATTGGCCCCCTCCATCGTGTGACGGACGGACGCGTCTTTGCGGACGCGCTTATAGCCGAAGCCGCGGCAAAGTGCGAACGGATTCCTTCATCGCGCGTTCATGCGCGGGAGGGCGCTTACGCACTGGCCCAACCGCTTGCCGAATCCGCGGCCAGCGGGCAAGGAGCGCTCGTCATGGACATGCTCGCCCTGCTCACCGAACCTGCCGCCTGGGCGGCCCTGGTCACGCTCGTCCTGCTCGAGATCGTGCTCGGCATCGACAACCTCGTGTTCATCGCCATCCTGTCGAACAAGCTGCCCATGCAATTGCAGGCAAAGGCGCGCAGAATCGGGCTTTCGCTGGCGCTGGTCATGCGGCTGGGGCTGCTCACGCTGATCGGCTGGCTGGTGACGCTGCAGGCGACGCTCATCGACCTGGGTATCACGGGGAGCCCCGGCGCGCACGGCGAACCAAGCTTCGAGACCGCGTTTTCGGGCCGCGACCTGATCCTGATCGCCGGCGGGCTGTTCCTGCTGTGGAAGGCGACCAAGGAAATCCATCATACGATTGACCCCGAGCCCTCGGGCGAAATGCTCGATCACAAGGGGCATGGGTCGATCGGCTTCGGAGCGGCGATCGCGCAGATCATCGCACTCGATCTGGTGTTCTCGATCGATTCGATTCTCACCGCGGTGGGGATGACCGACCAGGTCCCGATCATGATCGCGGCAGTGATCCTGACCGTCATGCTGATGATGCTCGCCGCCGATCCGCTCGCCCGGTTCATCGAACGCAATCCTTCGCTGGTGATGCTGGCGCTGGCGTTCCTGGTGATGATTGGCTTCGTGCTGCTGGCCGACGGTTTCGGCATGCACATCCCCAAGGGTTACATCTACACCGCGATGGCCTTTTCGGTCTTCGTCGAACTCCTGAATATCGCCGGTCGCAATCGCCGGGAAAAGCGACGGGCCTTGAGCGAAGGAAGCATGAATGTTCAAGAAGCTTGACAACAGGATCTCGGCCAGCGCGCAGATCACCGTCGATGACGTGAAGAGAGCTGCCGCCGAAGGCTTCGGAGTGATCGTGAACAACCGGCCCGAAGACGAATCGCCCGACCAGACGCCGGGCAGCGCGATCGAGGCGGCGGCGCAGGCCGCGGGTCTGGAGTACTTCGCGATTCCCATCGGTCACACCGGCTTTTCCGCGCCGCAGATCGCGGCGATGCAGCAGGTGATGGCCGATGCGAACGACAAGCGGATTCTCGCCTACTGCCGGTCGGGAACGCGCTCGACCTTCCTGTGGTCGCTCGCCGAAGCCGGCAATGGCCGCGATCCGCAAGAGATCGTCGCCGCCGCCGCCGGCGCCGGTTACGACGTATCGCACATTCGACCGCAGCTCGACATGCTCGCGGCGCAGGCGAAATAACCCTCGCAGAGGAGAGGCCCGCTTGCTGTCGATGGCCATCCAGGCCGGCGCATCGCTCGTGGCGATCCTGCTGCTCGCATGGATCGCGGCGCGCCTGCGGCTGGGCGGCGACGTCCGCATCCGCGACGAAGACCACGCGCGCCAGCTCGCGGGCGAAGCGGTCGATGGCTTCGAACCGGTCGCGCTCACGCTCGATCGGGCGCGGATCGGGGCGATGCTGCGCGACGCGCAAGGGCGCGTGATGGTGCTGCGCCGCAACGGCAGCCATTTCGCCGCGCGCCTCCTGACCGACCATTCGGGCGTCCGGCTCGACCGCAACCTGCTGACTGTCTCGACCGGTGAACGGCGCTTCGGGAGCGTAACGCTCGATCTCGGCGCGGCCGCGCAGGAGTGGGCCGCGAGCCTCAGGCACCTCAAGGCGGGAGACGCGCGATGAAGCCCGGCTTCGATCCCGTTCCCTACGCCATCCCCTTCTTCATCCTGCTGATCGTGATCGAGATGGCCTGGGCGAAGCGCCGCGCGCCCGAGAAGTACGAACCCAGGGACACGCTGGTCTCGCTCGCCATGGGCCTTGGCAGCACGATCGCCGGCGCAGTGACCGCTGGGCTGGTGTTCCTCGCCGCGATGTGGCTCTACCAGCACCGCGTGATGACCCTCGGCTGGACCTGGTGGGCGTGGATCGCCTGCTTCGTGCTCGACGATTTCAACTACTACTGGGCACACCGCACCGGGCACCGCGTGCGCTGGTTCTGGGCCAGCCACGTCAACCACCACTCGAGCCAGCACTACAACCTCTCGACCGCGCTCAGGCAGTCGTGGACCGGGTTCATCGCGCTGGCCTTCGTGTTCCGGATCTGGCCCGCGCTGCTCGGCTTCCACCCGGCGATGATCGTCACCGTGGGGGGCATCAACCTGATCTACCAGTTCTGGATCCACACCGAGGCGATCGACCGCTTCCCGCGCTGGTTCGAGGCGGTGATGAACACACCTTCGCATCACCGCGTGCACCACGCGACCAACCCGGTCTACCTCGACCGCAACTATGCCGGCGTGTTCATCGTGTGGGATCGCCTGTTCGGCAGCTTCGAGCGCGAGCGCGCGGCGGACGATCCCGAGGTCGGCCGGATTCGCTACGGCATTGTCAGGCAGCTCGGCAGCTTCGATCTCCTGTGGGTCGCCTTCCACGAGTGGGTGGGGATCGGTCGCGACCTGTGGACCGCACCATGGCGGCACAAGCTTTCCTACCTGTGGCGCGTGCCCGGCTGGACGCACGATGCGAGCCGCGACACGTCCGACGCGTTGCGTCAGCGCTGGCGCGAAAGGACCGGAGCCTGATGAAGAGACCACACCAACACTGGCTCAAGGCACCGCGCCTCGCGGCGGCCTTGGCGGCGCTTTCCTTGTCAGCGCTCACCGCCCCCGCCGTAGCCCGCACGCACAGCGCCGAGGTCGCGCTGACCTTCGACGACCTGCCATCTCCGACGCTCAACCAGAGCATCGCCAACGTCACCGCCATCAACCGCGACCTGCTCGCCGGGCTGCGCCGCCACCACATGCGCGCAACCGGCTTCGTCAACGAGGGCAAGCTCGACGCGCCGGATCGCGCGAAGCGCATCGCGCTGCTGCGGCTGTGGCTGCGCAAGGGGATGGACCTCGGCAACCACACCTATTCGCACGCCTCGCCCGACAAGGTTGGTGCAGCCGCCTATGTGGCCGACATCGCGCGCGGGGAGCCTGTCACCGCCGGCCTGCTCGCCACGCGAGGCCGGACACTCCACTGGTTCCGCCACCCCTATCTGGAAACCGGCTCACCCGCGCCGGTGCGCGCCCAGATCGACGCCTGGCTGCAGGCGCACCACTACGAAGTCGCCCCGGTGACACTGCAGAATTCGGACTGGATGTTCGCGGACCTGTACGAAACGGCGCTGGCCAAGGGCGACACGGCCGGCGCGCAGCACATCCGGTCGACCTACCTCGATTATACCGCACGGATGATCGACTGGTATCGGGCCGCGGCGCACAGCCTGTTCGGACGCGACATTGCCTATGTCTTCCTGCTCCACGACTCGCGGCTCAACGCCGACAGCCTCGACGCGCTGGCCGCCCTTCTGAAGCGCGATCACATGCGCGTGGTCACGCTCGACAAGGCGATGCGCGACCCCGCCTATCGCACGCCCGACACCTATGCCGGTCCCGACGGCATCGACTGGATGGAACGCTGGTCCGACAGTCTCCACAAGGCCATCGACTGGAGTACCTACTCCGATCCGCCCGCCGCGATCACGGCCGCCTACGACAAGCTCGAAAGCGACAACACCCCCACACATTAGGATGCGCCGGCCCGCGCCTCCGCGGGAGGTCCCGCAGCGCGGTCAGCCGTGCTTGTGCAGCAGGAAGTCGATCCGCCGCGCATAGCCGGCGGCGCGTTCGTTGTGGACTCTCGCGTTTTCCGCATCGGGTGCGCGGCGCGCCATCGCGTTCTCGAACTGGAGCTTTTCGCGATAGATCTGGAGTTCGTCGGTCATCTGGTCCTCTCCTTCTTCCCGTCGAAGGCGGGCAGCATAGCACGGAATGGGCTGACTTTCCGAACCGCGGCGATGACGCACGAAAAAAGGCCGGAGCGGGCTAGCGCTCCGGCCATCAAGTCTGTTCGCAGGAGGAACATGGTCTGGCGGGGTTCGGGTTTCGAGAGGGAGAGGATCGTGGCCCCCGGGCCCCGCCAAGCTGGTTAATCAGTAGTTGTAGGCGCGCTCCCCGTGCTCGCCAAGGTCGAGGCCTTCGCGCTCGACTTCGGGGCTGACACGCAGGCCGGTCAGCGCCTTGGCGGCGTAGATCGAGATCACCGTGGCGGCTGCGGTCCATACGATGGTGGTCAGAACCGTCTCGGCCTGCACCAGCAACTGAGCGCCCATGCCCATCCACGTGGCGCCGGCCGGGCCGCCCAGGGCGGCCGAGTAGACCACGCCGGTGCCCATCGCGCCGCACATGCCGCCCACGCCATGGACGCCGAAGGTGTCGAGCGCGTCGTCGTAGCCGAACATATGCTTGAGCTTGGTGACCGCGAAGAAGCAGACGAAGGCGGTCAGGAAGCACAGCACGATCGCACCGAGCGGGCCCGCGTTGCCGGCCGCCGGAGTGACCGCGACGAGGCCGGCGACGATGCCCGAACAGAAGCCCAGAGCCGACGGCTTGTGGCCCGAGAGCTTCTCGGCGAGCATCCACGCGAGACCTGCGGCGGCGGTGCCGACGAAGGTGTTCATCATGGCGAGCGCGGCCGAGCCGTTGGCTTCGAGCGCCGAACCGGCGTTGAAGCCGAACCAACCCACCCACAGCAGGCCGGTGCCGATGCCGGTCATGGTCAGCGAGTGCGGGGCCATGATCTCCTGGCCATAGCCGACGCGCTTGCCGAGGATGATGCAGGCGACCAGCGCAGCGACGCCCGAGTTGATGTGGACGACGGTACCGCCGGCGAAGTCGAGAGCGCCCTTGGCGAAGAAGAAGCCGTTGCCGCCCCACACCATGTGAGCAATCGGGAAGTAGGCGAGCGTCAACCACAGCACGCCGAAGATCATCGCGGCCGAGAATTTCATTCGCTCGACCACCGAACCCAGCACCAGCGCCACGGTGATCGCGGCGAAGGTCATCTGGAAGCAGACGAACACGTATTCGGGAATAGCCACGCCAGATGTGAAAGTCGCAGCCGTCGTGGCGGGCGTCACGCCCATCAGGAAGACCTTGCTGAAGCTTGCGATGAAGGGGTTGCCGCCGTCGCCGAAGGCCATGGTGTAACCCCAGCCGACCCAGACGACCATCGCCAGCGCGGCGATCGCGCCGACCTGGGTCATGACCGAAAGCATGTTCTTGGTGCGCGCGAGGCCGCCATAGAACAGCGCAAGGCCGGGAACGATCATCATCAGGACGAGGATGGTCGACGTCATCATCCAGGCGGTGTCGCCCTTGTCGACAGTGGGCGCGGCCGCGGCGGCCTGCGCGAAAGCAGCGGTGGAGACGAAGAGCGAAGTGCCCAGCGCGCCCGCACCGCAAAGCAATTTGCGGATCATGGTTGTGTCCCTCTTGTCCAAGGCCCCGGTCAAAATCCCGCTCACAGGGCGGTGTCGCCGGTTTCGCCGGTGCGGATGCGCACGGCGGATGCGAGATCGAGCACGAAGATCTTGCCGTCGCCGATCGCTTCGGTGCTTGCGGTCTGCTGGATCGTCTCGACGATCTGCGGCGCGAGCGAATTCTCGGCCGCGATCTCGATCTTCACCTTCGGCAGCATGTTGGTCGAATACTCGGCGCCGCGGTAGATCTCGGTCTGGCCCTTCTGACGGCCGAAACCCTTGACCTCGGACACCGTCATCCCGGCAACGCCCAGACTCGAAAGCGCTTCACGCACTTCGTCGAGCTTGAACGGCTTGATGATGGCGATGATGAATTTCATTCACGCCCCCTTTCGTGGTTCTGGCGGGCGAACGACCCGCCTGCGCAAACCGCTGAGCAAACAGCGTGCCAAATCACGAAATTGTCGGAATCGTCACTTTCCGCGAACATTCATCCGATCCGGGACCGCATCCGCCGCCCGAATCTTGTGCAGTGCGGAAACGCTGCTCAAAAATTGGGCAGGGACAGGTTCGCCCACACGGGCAGGTGGTCCGATCCGATCGCCGCCAGCGCGCTGTGGTGGACGCCATGGTCCTCCACGTCCCAGTCCTCACTCACGACGATTCGGTCGAGTTGGGCGACCGGGCGGCGTGAGGGGAAGCTGCGGCCGGGCGCGAGCACGCGCAGCGGCGCGGCGAAAGCCGATAGCGCGCCGCCGCGCGGGGCCCATTCGTTGAGGTCGCCCATCATCACCACGGGCACCCGGCCGCCCTCGAGCGCATGGTCGCACACCGCGCGGACCTGGTGCCGGCGTCTCAGGCCCGACAGGTCGAGGTGCATGCCGACCACCCGCAGCACGAGCCCCTCCACCGCGAGATCGGCGCAGACCGCGCCGCGCGGCTCGAGCGTGGGCAGCGAAACCGGCTGGACGCCGCGCACCTCTATGTCGCGCCGCACCAGCAGCACGTTGCCGTGCCAGCCCAGGCTCGCGGGCATCATGGCGGGCGCAACCGGACGCCAGGGGGTATGGTCGTCGATGGTCTGGCGCGGGAGCACGGATTCGCGCGAGCCGAAGCGGCGGTCCGCCTCTTGCAACGCGACCACGTCGGCATCGATCTCGCGCAGGATCGAGACGATCCGGTCCGGGTCGCGCCGACGGTCGAGCCCCACACCCTTGTGGATATTGTAGCTGGCGAACTTGAGCCGCATCGTCACCGGGTGAGGCGCCGTCAGCTTCCGGCGATATAGCGGTCGGTCGGGCGCGTCGGCAGCCCGTCGATCGAACGGTCGCGCGCGCCGACCTTCACCGCCCATTCCCGCGGATCGGCCCGCGCGTGATACTTGACGAGGGTCGGCCGTTCGGCCTCCAGCGCCATGACCGGGACGCCCCAGCCGCAGCTGGTCTGCACGCTCTCGACCTTCATGTCGAAGATCTGGCGCGTGCCGGGCAGGAGGTCGTAATGAGCGGCGATCTCGTCCCAGCCCGCGTCCATCGGCAGCACTGGCACGGCACGGCCATAGAGTCGCAGGATCAGCGGCGGCTGGCCGAAATTGCACATCATCACCGTCACCCGTCCGTCTGCGAGCAGGTGCGCGTTGGTCTCGTTGCCCGACCCGCCGAGGTCGAGCCAGCACACGCGCGTGGGCGAGAGCACGCGGAACGTGTCGTAACCCTTGGGGCTGAGGTTGATGCGCCCCTCGGCGGCGGCGGTAGCGACGAAGAACACCGCCTGCTTCGCGATCATCGCTTCGTGTTCGGGGGTGATGTGGTCGGTGAAGTCGGCCACTAGAGGAAGCCCTTGAGCGTCGCGACGAAACGCTCGAACTGGTCGTGGTGCAGCCAGTGCCCGGCGTTCTCGAACTCGATCACGCGCGCGTCGCGGAAGCTCTCCATGCGCCCGTCCTTTACCGGGTTCGAAGCCCACGAATCGGCGCCATAGAGCATCAGCACCGGCGCTTCGATCGCCGCCCACAGCTCTTCCACCTTGACCTGCTCGGGGTCGTGCGGAGGCCAGTTATTGAGGTGGGGATCGAACTTCCACGAATATGTCCCGTCCTCGTTGCGGTTGACGCCGTGGATCGTCAGGTGCCGCGCCTGTTCGGGCGTGAGGTAGGAATTCTCCTCGATCATCCGCGCCAGCGCTTCGTCGATCGAGGCATAGCGGCGCGGAATCCGGCCCGAGGACTTGTGCTTCTTTCCGATCCATTCGCGCATCCGTTCGCGGAACGGCGTCTGTTCCAGTTCAGCGACACGCTTCGGCGAGGGCCCCAGTCCCTCGATCACCACCATCTTGCGCACAAGTTCGGGGAAGATGCCTGCAAGCCGCAACGAGACGTTGCCGCCCATCGAATGCGACACGATCGTCACCGGTCGCTCGTCGAACTGGTGGATGAACTGCGCAACGTCGTAGATCATGTCGTTGGCGACGTAGTTGCCGTCCGACACCCACTCGCTGTCGCCATGGCCGCGGTGATCCATGGCGACGACGTGCCAGTCGTCGCGCAAGGCTTCAGCGGTCCAGTCCCAGCTGCGGCAATGGTCGCGCCCGCCGTGGATCAGCATGAGCAGCGGCTTGTCCGGATTTCCCCAGTCGACGTAATGCAGCCGCAGGCGTTGCGAGATGAAGCTTTGCGATGTCGGGCCGAGCAGTGTCATGCGCCGTCAGTCGGACGGGCGCATGAGAAATGCAAGCCTCAGCGTTCCTTGGTCGCGTTGAACGCCAGTTCGGGGTTCTTTTCCTGCTGGTAGCCCACGTCCCAGGCCGAGCGCGCCATGAACACCGGGTCGCCGTCGCGGTCCCTGGCGAGGTTGGCCGAATTGAACTGCGCGAAGGCCTTGAGGTCCGCCTCGCTGCCCTTGAGCCAGCGCGCGGTATCGAACGGCGAGGGTTCGAGCGCGGCCTCGACCTTGTACTCCGCCTCAAGCCGGCTGATCAGCACGTCGAGCTGGAGCTGGCCGACCACGCCCACGATCCACTGCGCCCCGATCTCGGGATAGAACACCTGGATCACACCCTCCTCGCTGAGGTCGTCGAGCGCCTTGCGCAATTGCTTGGTCTTGGTCGGGTCCTTCAGAACTACTCGGCGCAGGATCTCGGGCGCGAAGTTCGGGAGGCCGGTGAAGCGCACGTCGTTGCGCTCGGACAGCGTGTCGCCCACACGCAGCGTTCCGTGGTTGGGGATGCCGATGATGTCGCCCGCCTGAGCCGAGTCGGCGATCTCGCGGTCCTGCGCGAAGAACAGGATCGGCGAATGCACCGCGATCGGCTTGCCGAGGCCCGAGGGCGTCAGCTTCATGCCGCGCCTGAAGGTGCCCGAGACCATGCGCATGAAGGCGATGCGGTCGCGGTGCTGCGGGTCCATGTTGGCCTGCACCTTGAACACGAATCCGGTGACTTCGTCGCGCTCCGGATCGATCGTGCCCTGCTCGCTCGGTTGCGGGCGCGGCGGCGGCGCGATGCGGTCGATCGCGTCGATCAGCTCGGTCACGCCGAAGTTCTTGAGCGCGGAACCGAAATAGACAGGCGTCAGGTCACCGTGGCGATAGGCCTCGAGGTCGAACTCGGGATAGCCCATCTGCGCCAGCTCGACTTCCTCGGCGACCGCCTCGGGCAGCTCGGCCTTCTCGCGACGCCCAAGGAATTCGCGGCTGTCGCCTTCGGGGCGGCTGATCTCTCCGCTGGCGAAGTCGTAGAGCCCTTCGAAGGTGCCGCCCATGCCTACCGGCCAGGCCTGCGGGGACACGTCGAGCGCCAGCGCGTCGGCCACTTCGTCGAGCGTTTCGAACGGCGAGCGCCCCTCGCGGTCGATCTTGTTGACGAAGGTGATGATCGGCACCGAGCGCAACCGGCAGACCTCGAACAGCTTGCGCGTCTGCGGCTCGATGCCCTTGGCCGCGTCAATCACCATGATCGCCGAATCGACCGCCGTGAGCGTGCGGTAGGTATCCTCGGAAAAGTCCTCGTGACCCGGCGTGTCGAGCAGGTTGAAGGTTACCCCGTCGCGCTCGAAGGTCATCACCGAGCTGGTGACCGAGATACCGCGCTGCTGCTCGATCTTCATCCAGTCCGACCGCGCGCGCCGCGCTTGCCCACGCGCCTTGACCTCGCCCGCCAGATGGATCGCGCCGCCCTGAAGCAGCAGCTTCTCGGTCAGCGTGGTCTTGCCCGCGTCGGGGTGGGAAATGATGGCAAAGGTGCGGCGGTTCGACGTCATCGCGCGCACTTAGGGGCGCGCGGCGGGGACTGCAACCGGATCAGCCCTCGCGCGCGACCTGGAAGCCCGCGAAGCTCTGGCTCACCGGCATCAGCTCGAGCGTGTTGATGTTGAGGTGCGGCGGCAGTTCGGCGACCCAGCGGATCGTTTCGGCGATGTCCTCGGCGGTCATCGGGTTCGCGCCGCCATAGAGCCTGTCATGCGCCTCGGCATTGCCGCCGGTGCGCACCAGCGTGAACTCGGTCTCGACCATGCCCGGCTCGATCGAGGTCACGCGCACGCCGGTGCCGGCAAGGTCGCTGCGCAGGCCGAGGCTGAACTGGCGCACGAAGGCCTTGGTCCCGCCGTAGACGTTGCCGCCGGTATAGGGATAGGTCGCCGCGACCGACGACAGGTTCACGATGGCCCCCTTGCGCGCGATCAGGCCGGGCAGCAGCTTGCGCGTCAGCGAAACCAGCGCGGTGACGTTGGTCTCGATCATCGTCTTCCACTGGTCGAGGTCGGCGTTCTGCGCAGGGCTGGTTCCGAGCGCCAGCCCGGCGTTGTTGACGAGGAGGTCGATCTCCCAGCCCTGAGGCAGCGCGGCCAGAGCTGCGTCACGCGCGGCTTCGTCGCGCACGTCGAACACCGCGGGCTGGAACTTGTCCGCGCCCAGTTCTGCGGCCAGCGCATCGAGCCGTTCGGCGCGGCGGCCGGTGCCGATCACCCGCCAGCCCGAACCCACCAGGCTGCGCACGCACGCCTCGCCGATGCCGGCGGTCGCGCCGGTGACCAGTGCCGTTTTCATGCCCTCAACTCCCCGCCTAGCTTGCCTGCCGCCACGACGATCTTGTCGGCGATCGCCTTGAGGTCCTCGTCCTTGTAGCTCTTCTCGACCGGCTGGAGCGTCACTTCGATGGCGAGGCTCTTGTGCCCTTCGGGAACGCCCTGCCCGCGGAAATCGTCGAACACGCGCGCGGCGACGATGTTGGTCTTGTCCGCCCCCTTCACCGCGCGGGCGAGGTCGCCCGCGGCGACGTCCACCGGCACCAGGAAGGCGAAGTCGCGCGTCACCGCCTGCAGGGCCGGCGGAGCGAAATGCGGCTTGGCGAAGCCGGGCGTGCCCTTCTTCGCGGGGATCGCGTCGAGGAACAGCTCGGCCAGCGCGACCGGGCCGTCGAGATCGAACGCCTTGGCGCTCGCGGGGTGGAGCATGCCGAAGCGCGCGAGCACGTTCTTGGGGCCCAGCCGGAGCGTGGCGGACTGGCCGGGGTGGAACTGGCTTCCCGCCTCGCCCATCACCATCAGGTTGTCGACCGGCGCGCCCGCTTCGGCGAGCAGCGCCAGGGCTTCGGCCTTGGCGTCCCAGGCGTCGAACGGCGCGGCCTTGCCGCCAAAGAGACGCTGATCCCAGCCGCTGGCGCGCTTCTCGCCCGCCAGCACCACCGCGATCGACATACGCTCGTCGCTGGCGCCGCCCGGCCCACGCAGATAGCGGCGGCCGACCTCGAACAGGCGCACGCTCGACGCGCCGCGATCCATGTTGCGCTGCGCGGCCGAGAGCAGACCGGGGAGCAGCGACGTGCGCATCGCCTTCATGTCCTCGCTGATCGGGTTGGCGAGCGTCCACACGCCGCCGTTGCCTTCGGCGAAGTGCTCGGCCTGCGACACGGGCAGGAAGCTCCACGTCACCGCTTCGTTCAGCCCGCGCGAAGCAGCGGCGCGGCGCACGCGGCGTTCGAGCAGCTGCGCGGGCGTGGCGGTGGGCCTGGCCACCCCGTCCGCACGCGGCAGCGGGGTGGAGGGCACGGCGTCTAGCCCGTGGACGCGAATCACTTCCTCGACGATGTCGGGCGCGCCATCGACGTCGCCACGCCAGGTGGGCACAGTGACGGTCCAGTCCGCCCCCGCCTCGAAGCCGAGCGCTGCAAGGATGCGGCGCTGTTCGTCCTCGGCAACGTCCACCCCGCCCAGCCTGCCGGCCAGCGCGGGATCGTAGTTGACGGTCTTCTTCGCCGTGGGCGCAACACCCGCGCGGATCACTTCGCTCGCCTCGCCGCCGCAGATCTCGAGGATCAGCGCGGTGAGCAGGTCGAGCCCGGTGTCGAGGAACGCCGGGTCCACCCCGCGCTCGAAGCGCGCGCGCGCGTCGCTGGTCAGCACCAGCGCGCGGCCGGTGCGCGCGATGCGCTCGGGATCGAAATAGGCGACTTCGAGCAGCACGTCGGTGGTCGTCTCCGAACATCCCGAATGCTCGCCGCCCATGATCCCGGCCACGTCGTGGACGCCCGCCTCGTCGGCGATCACGGTCATCTCGTGATCCAGCACGTAGTGCTTGCCGTTAAGCGCGGTCACGCCCTCGCCGTCCGCCGCACGCCGCGCCACGACCGCGCCCTGCAATTGCGCAAGGTCATAGGCGTGCGCCGGGCGGCCATAGCCGAGCATCACGTAGTTGGTGATGTCGACCAGCGCCGAGATCGGGCGCTGGCCCGCGCTCTCCAGCCGGGCCTTGAGCCAGTCGGGGCTCTCGCCGTTGGTCACGCCGCGGATGACGCGGCCGTGGAAGGCCGGACAGCCTTCGGGGTCCTCGGTGCGGATCGGCGTCGGGCAGGGGAAGCTGCCGTCGACGTGGGCCACGTCGATCGGCTTCAAGGTGCCCAGCCCCGCCGCCGCGAGGTCGCGCGCGATACCGTAGACGCCCATGCAATCGGGCCGGTTGGGCGTGATCGCCACGTCGAACACCGGGTCCGAGCCGTGGTAGTCGGCATAGGACTGGCCGACCGGCGCGTCTTCGGGAAGCTCGATGATGCCTTCGTGGTCCTCGCCGAGCCCCAGCTCGCGCGTCGAGCACATCATGCCGTTCGATTCGACCCCGCGGATCGCCGACTTGCGCAGCTCCATGCCGTTCGCGGGCACCACCGCGCCGGGCAGGCCCAGAACGCCGAGCATCCCCGCGCGCGCGTTGGGCGCGCCGCACACGACCTGCAGCGGCTCAGGCCCGCCCACGTCGACGCTGAGCACCTGCAGCTTGTCGGCATCGGGATGACGCGCGGCGGTGAGCACACGCGCGACCTTGAACGCGCCGAGCGCGATCGAAGGGTCTTCGACGCCTTCGATCTCGAGCCCGAGCGACGTCAGTTTGTCGGCGATTCGCTCGGCGGCCGCGTCGGTGTCGAGGTAGGCCTTGAGCCAGGAGAGCGAGAACTTCATGCGCGCACTCCCACGCCGCCCGACAAGGTCGGCACGTCCAATGCATTGAAACCGTAGTGTTGCAGCCAGCGCGCATCGCCGTCGAAGAAGGCGCGCAGGTCATCCATCCCGTACTTGAGCATGGCAAGCCTGTCGACGCCGACGCCGAAGGCGAAGCCTTGCCACTCGTCGGGGTCGAGCCCGCCCATCTCGATCACGCGGCGGTTGACCATGCCGCTGCCCAGCAGCTCCATCCAGCCTTCGGTCCCGCCCAGCACGCGCTTGCCGCCCACCAGCGTGTAGCCGACGTCGACCTCGACCGAAGGCTCGGTGAAGGGGAAGTAGCTGGGGCGCAGGCGCAGTACGATGTCGTCACGCTCGAAGAAGGCCTTGAGGAAGGTCTCCAGCGTCCACTTGAGGTGGCCCAGGTGAATGCCCTTGTCGATGACGAGGCCTTCGACCTGGTGGAACATCGGCGTGTGCGTCGCGTCGCTGTCCGAACGATAGACGCGGCCCGGCGCGATGATGCGCAGCGGCGCGCCCTGCGACAGCATCGTGCGGATCTGCACCGGCGAAGTGTGCGTGCGCAGCAGCATCTCGCGGCCTTCCGCATCCCGGTCGGGGAAGTAGAAGGTATCGTGCATCGCGCGCGCTGGATGGGTTTCCGGCATGTTGAGCGCGGTGAAGTTGTGCCAGTCGTCCTCGATCTCGGGACCGCTCGCCACCGCGAAGCCCATGTCGGCGAAGATTTCCGCCAGTTCGTCCATCACCTGGCTGACCGGGTGGACGCTGCCCTTGGGCGCTTCGGGCGCGGGTAGCGTGAGGTCGATCTTTTCGGCGGCGAGCCGCGCTTCGAGCGCCGCGCTTTCCAGCGCGTCCTTGCGTTCGGCGATGGCGGCGGTGACCGCTTCGCGCGCGGCGTGGATCCTGGGGCCTTCGCTCTGCCGCTGCTCGGGCGTCATCCCGCCCAGCGTCTTGAGGAGGGCGCTGACCCACCCCTGCTTGCCGAGCGCGGCGACACGGATCGCTTCAACCGCTTCTGCCGTTTCGGCGGCATTGATCTGGCCCAGCGTTTCGGCCTGTTGTGCTTCGAGTTCCTGCATGGCCGCAGCCGCTAGCCGGAAACGGCGCACATTTGAATACCCGATGCCGCCCGCGCGGCAACGGATGCGCCGGTCAATCGACTTTCGGGACGTGCAGCGCCTGTACAGCCGAACCAACGAACTCCTGGCGTGCGCGCATCACCGCGTTCAGGATCGGGTGCGGAGCAGCGGCGTATTCGCTGGGGCTCATCCCCATGAAGCGATGAAAGTCGCGCACGAACTGGGCCTGGTCGTGATAGTGGCCGTCGATCGCGCCGATCCATTTGAGCGAGGGATCGAGCATGTAGTGCGCAAGGCTGCGCATGAAGCGTTGGCGGCGCAGCAGCAGGCTCGGGGGAAATCCGAAATGGCGGCGGCACAGGCGCTCGAGCGTATGCGCCGCGATGCCCGTCGCCTCGGCGAACTCGGCCACGGTGCTCACGTCCGGATCGACCAGCGCGGCATGACAGGCGATGATTCGGGCACGATCGGGCAAGTCGGGATCGCGGCGCTTGAGGAAATAGGCCTCGATCCGCTGCAATTCGGCCATCTCGTCCGGCTCGCCGTCGAACAGCGAATCGATCAGCGGCGAGAGGGGAGCGAAGTCCGGCGCGCACCCGGCATCGAACAGGCGATCGGCGTACTGGTTGGCCTGGCGCCCAATGAACGCTGACCAGCCCAGCGGCAGAAATCCGATGCCCCAGATTCGCGACGTGCCGATGGTGAAGCGCAGGGTCGAACTGGTCGGGCCGGTAACAATGGCCGAAACATCTTGCAGCGGCGGCTCGCCCTGGATCTCCGAGAGAGGCAGGTCGCCGCGGAAGCAGCGCAGGTTGGCCCATTCAGGGTGCAGCCAGTCGACCACCCGCTGGCCATCGGGCACTTCGATCTCGGTCAGGTAAAAGGTCGTGAAATAGGGGCGCAACGCCGGAGACGGCTGGTGAAATCTGACCCGGACATGACAATCCGAATACACTTAGCGGCCCCTGTTATCTTTCGCCCCGACATTCCATCATAAGCCTTGTCGCGCCGAAAGGGAACTGTCCAAACCGGATTTATCAAGCGTTAGACTCGCGGCGTTTCAACGAGAAAAGGGGCGCCGTTCCCAGCGGAACGACGCCCCTTCTCAAATCGCTGCGCCGCCGGTGTTCCGGCCATGCGGTCGCTGGTTCAGCCGAGTGCGGCCTTGGCTTGCGCGATCACGGCGGCGAACGCCGCGCCCTCGTTCATGGCGAGGTCGGCCATGACCTTGCGGTCGAGCTCGATGCCGGCCAGCTTGATGCCGTGCATGAACTGCGAGTAGGACAGGCCTTCGGCGCGCACCGCTGCGTTGATGCGCTGGATCCAAAGCGCGCGGAACGACCGCTTCTTCACCTTGCGGTCGCGGTACGCGTACTGGCCGGCCTTTTCGACCGCCTGACGCGCGACGCGGATGGTGTTCTTGCGGCGACCGCGATAGCCCTTGGCCTGGTCGAGAATCCGCTTGTGCTTGGCGCGGGTGGTGACACCCCTCTTGATACGGCTCATCTGTCAGCGCTCCCTTAATTCAGCCCGTAGGGCGCCCACTTCTTGATCGTCTTCGCATCAGCGTCGGAGATCACTTCAGTGCCGCGGTTCTGGCGGATGTACTTGGCGTTGTGGCTGATCAGGCGGTGGCGCTTGCCGGCGACGCCGTGCTTCACCTTGCCCGAAGCGGTGATCTTGAAGCGCTTCTTCACACCGCTCTTGGTCTTGAGCTTGGGCATTTTCGTCTCCTTGGTTCGAGACACGTCCAACCAGCCCTGGCAGCCCTTTTGGCCAGGCCGGTCATCGAATCCGTGCCGTTTGAAGGGCGGCCCCTTACGTCGCGGTTGGCGTAAAGGCAAGGGGAAAGCCGCACAAGGCCCAAGAAGCGCGCCATTCGCCCCTCTCGACTCCCTTAAAGTATATGCTAATATTCGCGGATAATCACAGACGGGAGAAGCACTGATATGGGCAAGACGTTCGGCATTGCGGCGATGGCCGCATTCCTGGCCTTCGCCGTGGCGACACCTGCCTCGGCAACACCGGACCCTTCGGGCAACTACAAGCGCAAGAACGGCGACCTGGTCCACATGTGGGTGGATAAGGGCAAGCTCTACTGCAAGATCATCCAGGGCAAGAAGATGAACTTCGAGATGTGCCACGGCATGGATCCGGCGGGTGAAGAGTGGAAGGGCAGCCACATGAAGCATCCGTCCATGCCCGGCTTCATGACCTTCAACGGCACCGTCTCGATGGAACCGAACAGCGCTATCAAGATCAAGGGCTGCGCGATGGGCAACGCCATGTGCGATTCGGAAATCTGGCAGCGGGTGAACTGACGAACCGGGGCCGCGTCCGGCCTGGCCATTTCGGCGGGGCGCCGGGCCGGGCGGGCTTCCCTTCCACGACACATCCATGCATTGCTGCGCCTCCCCGCCGGAGAGGACGCCAGCCAACCGATGACTCAGAACGCCGCGCCCCGCATGCTCGAGGGTATTCGCATAGCCGACATGACTTCGGTGGTGTTCGGGCCGCACGCCACGCAGATGCTCGCCGACCTCGGCGCGGAAGTGATCAAGATCGAGCCGCCCGCAGGCGATATCTTCCGCCGCGTGGGCGCCAATCCCGAAACGCCCGACATGGGTGCCTGCCACATGACGCTCAACCGCGGCAAGGAGGCGATCGCGCTCGACCTCAAGCGCGCGGACGACCGCGCCGAGCTGCGCGAACTGCTCGCCGGGGTCGATGTTTTCATCCACAACGTGCGCGGCAAGGCGGTCGATCGGCTGGGCTTCGGTTACGAGGCGGTCAAGGCGATCAACCCGGACATCATCTATGTCCACGGCGTCGGCTTCGGATCCGACGGCCCCTATGCCGACTACCAGGCCTACGACGACGTCATCCAGGCCGCTTCGGGCACGACGACTTTGCTGCCGCGCGTCGACGGCAACCCGGCTCCGCGGTATTTCCCCTCGCTCGTGGCCGACAAGATCGCCGGGCACTACGGCGCGCAGGCGGTGCTCGCCGCGCTCGTGCACAAGCTGCGCACCGGCGAGGGCCAGTTCGTCGAAGTACCGATGTTCGAGGCCTTCACCCATTTCATGATGGTCGAGCACCTCTGCCGTGCGACTTTTTCAGCGAGCCCTACCGAGTTCGGCTATCCGCGTCAGCTCGACCCCAACCGCCAGCCCTTCCCCACGGCCGATGGCCATGTCGCGATCGTCCCCTATCACGCCGAGAGCATCGAGCGGGTGTTCGAACTGATCGGCGCGCCCGAGCTCAAGGGCGATCCGCGCTTCGCCACGCTGGCCGACCGGGTGAAGAACATGACCCACGTCTATGCCGAGATCGCCAGACGCACGCCGACGAAGACGACGGCGCAATGGGTCGAAACGCTCAACGCAGCGGGCGTACCGGCAATGCCCGTGCGCGACCTGGCTGACGTGCCCCAGGACCCCCACCTCAAGGCCGTCGGCTTCTTCCGCGAGCGCGAGCACCCGGTCGCGGGGCGTTTTCGCGAAATGCGTCCGCCCGTGCGCTATGGAGCCGATCCCGACCGCACGCTGGGGTTCGCACCCGCGGTGGATCAGGACGGCGCCGCGATCCGCGCGGCGCTGGCGGAGAGGCAGCCACGCGCCTGATCGGCGGCGGCAGGATCTTCACCTTCGATCCTGCCGGAGCAACGTGCGTGCGACTCGGCGAAACCGGCAAGGCAGCGCCCTAGGCCTCGCGCAGCCCGCTGAACTGATCCGCGCCTTCGGCCGCAAGCCATGCGCGGAAATCGCCGCCGGGGATCGGGCGCGAAGCGTCGGGCAGCGGGCGGTTCCAGACATAGACCTGCGCATCGCCGGCCGGGCCGCCATCGAGCCGCACCGGGAGGGCATGGCGCAGGTAGAGCGAGGAGTCCGGATCGGCCGGATCGAAATCCTCGTAGGCATCCATCCGCGCCAGGTCCGCGGCGCCGAAGCTTTCGCCCGCCTCGTAGACCATGCCGCGCACCGTCCCGTCGCCCTCGACCAGAGCGGTAAACCATCCGAGAGGGTCGGGTATCGCGTGAAGCAGCCCCCGTGCGTTCGCCATGCCGAGCGGCGCGAGCTTCGCGTGAATCTCTGCCGCGACCGGGTTGGCGCTGCCCGCCAGCAGAGTGCCGTAAAAGAAGAAGCGCATCGTTCTCGCTTTCCTTTCAGAAGGCAGACCGGATCGGCGCAGCGCGCGGTCAGTGATGGCAGGCGAGCGCTTCGACAACGTCGTCGAGCCGCGCCGGGTCGCCCAGCGCAAGCACGTGACCATCGCTTCCCGCGTGGAGCGGATCGCCGTTCCAGTCGCACATCGTGCCCCCCGCGCCTTCGACCACCGGAACCAGCGCGGCCCAGTCGTGTAGCTTGAGGTTGGCCTCGCACACCACGTCGATGTGCCCGCTTGCGAGCATGGCGTAGTTGTAGCAATCGCCGCCCATCACCATGCGCTTGTGGTCGGTCTTCGCCGCCAGCCCCATGAAGTGCGCCCCGTCGTGGTCGTCGAAATAGTGCGGGCCGGTCGTGGCGAGACTGGCGTCGGACAGCTCGCGGCAGGCGCGGGTCTGCGCGCGTGCTCCATTGAACATGGTCGGCCGCCCCGAGGCGCCGACCCAGCGCTCGCCAAGTACCGGCTGGTCGATCACGCCGAGCACCGGCCAGCCCTCGACCACCAGGGAGATCAGCGTGCCGAACAGCGGACGACCGGCCAGGAACGCGGTCGTCCCGTCGATCGGGTCGAGCACCCATGAACGGTTCGAGTTTCCCGCGCTCGCGCCGAACTCCTCGCCGATCACCGTGTCGCGCGGCGCTTCGGCCGTGAGGATCGCACGCATCGCCTCTTCGGCGGCGCGGTCGGCGAGCGTGACCGGCGTGGCGTCGGCCTTGCGGGCGCGTCCGGATTCGACGCGGAAATAGGGGCGGATTGCGGCGCCGGCAGCGTCGGCAAGGCGCAGGGCGAGGGCGATGTCGGCATCAAGGTCCATCGCTGTGCGCTCTGCCTGCCGCGGGTGGCCGAGGTCAAGCGATCCTTGCAGCCCTCCGCACCAGCCCCTGTGCCTGATACATCCAAGGTTTCGGCTTATCAGCGGATAGGGTAAAGGCCGAGTGACCGCGCGCACATCTTGCATCCGCAAGGCGCGGTACGGGGGACGCACGAGCGCCACCCAGGGGGGAAAGATGAACCGCATACCACCTGCCGTTGACCGTGCCATCGCATCGGGCAGCGGCGAGACCCGCGACGGCCAGCCGATCTCGTACAACCGCCCCCCGCCGGCCGACCTCGCGCCGTGGGTGGCACGATTCTATGTGACCAAGGTCGAGGCGCCGAGCGACTATCTGATCGACTGCGGCCTGTTCATAGACACGTCGAGTGTCCGCCTGCAATTGTCGGGCGAGTGGCATTCCGAAACCCAGCGCGGACCGATGCGCTTTGGCCGGGATGCGGTGTTCTGCGGCCCGCACTCACGCCGCATGCCGCTCAAGGTCAGGGGTGGGTTCGTCAGCGCCGGCTTCTCCTTCCGCCCCGGCGCGTGCCACGCGCTCAGAGGAGCAAAGCTTACAGAATTGCTCGATTGCGTCGTTCCGCTCGAAGCAATTGGCGAATCGGGTGATGCGATGTTCGCCCTGCTCCGCCCCGGAGGCAGCCGCGAAAGCTGGGTGGGCGCCATGGAGAACTGGGTGCGCGAGCTGGTCGAGCGGCGCGGCAAGCGCGAGCCCGATCCGGTGACGGTGCGCTTCGAGGCGGCGGCCTATTCCGACCCGGGCCGGACGGTGTCGGCCATCGCGCAGGAATTCGGCGTCGAACAGCGGCGGCTGGAACGCATCGTCAAGCGAGACTTTGGCATGTCACCCAAGCAGGTGCTGCGCCGCGCCCGCGCGCTCGACATGGCGAGCCACCTGCGCGGCGTCGCTGACCATGACGAGGCCGAGGAACTGGCGCTGCGCTATTACGACCAGAGCCACCTGATCCGCGAGTTCATCGCACTGTTCGGCATGTCGCCGAGCCAGTTCGTCAACACCCCCCAGCCGCTCATGACCACCGTGCTCGAGAACCGCCAGGCGCGAAGGCTCGAGATGATGGAACGCATCGCCCCGGGCGGCATCCGCCCCTGGGAGTAGGCGCCTCAGTCGAACAGGCTCGAGACCGAGCTTTCGTCTGCGATGCGGCGCACCGCCTCGCCGATCAGCGGTGCAATGGTCAGGGTGCGGATGCGCCCGCTTTCCTTTGCGGCCTCGGTCGGCTGGATCGTGTCGGTGATCACCAGTTCCTTGAGCGCGGAGCCCGAAACGCGCGAGACCGCGGCGCCCGAGAGCACGCCGTGGGTGATATAGGCGGCCACGCTCTTCGCGCCGGCGTCGAGCAGCGCCTGCGCCGCGTTGCAAAGCGTGCCGCCCGAATCGATGATGTCGTCGATCAGGATGCACGAGCGCCCCTTCACGTCGCCGATGATGTTCATCACCTCGGACTGGCCGGGCCGGTCGCGCCGCTTGTCGACGATCGCCAGCGGCGCATTGTCGAGCCGCTTGGCGAGCGCTCGGGCGCGCACCACGCCGCCCACGTCGGGCGATAC
Source organism: Pseudomonadota bacterium (assembly GCA_021782155.1). Lineage (GTDB taxonomy): Bacteria > Pseudomonadota > Alphaproteobacteria > Sphingomonadales > Sphingomonadaceae > Novosphingobium. The sequence goes on along the minus strand of JAJXVK010000003.1, from coordinate 5,545 downwards.
GACCATCAGGTCCTGCCCGCCGTAGCGGCTCTGGATGTCGGCGGCCATGACGGGGGCGGCAAACAGGTTGTCGGTCGGGATGTCGAAGAAGCCCTGGATCTGCCCCGCGTGGAGGTCGACCGAAAGCACGCGGTCGGCGCCCGCCTCGGTGATCAGGTTGGCGACGAGCTTGGCCGAGATCGGCGTGCGCGGCCCCGGCTTGCGGTCCTGCCGGGCATAGCCGAAGTAGGGGACGACCGCGGTGATGCGCTTGGCCGAGGCGCGGCGCAGCGCATCGATCCCGATGAGCAGCTCCATCAGGTTGTCGTTCGCCGGGTAGCTGGTCGACTGGACGATGAACACGTCCTCGCCGCGCACGTTCTCGTGGATCTCGATGAAGACTTCCTCGTCGGCGAAGCGCCGCACGCTGGCGTCGGTCAGCGGCAGTTCGAGATAGCCCGCGATCGCGCGTGCGAGCGGCAGGTTGCTGTTGCCGGCCATGATCTTCATGTGCTGCGAATCCCTCGTGCCCTTGCCCTTGGCGCGGCCTTACAAAATGACAGCCGCATTGCAACGCTTGCCGCAAGGCCATCCACTACCCTAGATCGCGTTTCATGCCACACAGCAGCCTGATCATCACATTAGCCCAGCTCAACCAGAAGGTGGGCGACCTAGCCGGAAATGCCGACGCGATGCTGGCGGTGCGCGCCGTTTCGATGCATTCGGACCTCATCGTCTTTCCCGAGATGCAGCTGGTGGGCTACCCGCCCGAAGACCTCGTGCTCAAGCCCGCGCTGATCGAACGCGCCGCGGTCGAGCTGGAGCGCATGGCGGCGGTCACCGCCGATGGCGGCCCGGCGATGCTGGTGGGAAGCGTGTTCGTGCGCGACGGGGCGCTGCACAACGGCGTGGCGCTGCTCGAAGGCGGACGAATCGCCGCGACGCGCTTCAAGTACGAGCTGCCCAATTACGGCACCTTCGACGAGAAACGCCTGTTCATGCCGGGCCCCCTGCCCGAGCCGGTGCTGTTCAAGGGCGCGATGCTGGGCCTGCCGATCTGCGAGGACATCTGGCACCCCGACGTGTGCCGCCACCTCGCCGAACTGGGCGCGGAGATCTTCATCTGCGTCAACGGCAGCCCCTACGAAATCGACAAGGACGAACTGCGGATCGACGGCGTCGCCAAGCGCCGCGCGATCGATACTGGCATCCCGCTCGTCTACTTGAATCGCGTCGGCGGGCAGGACGAGATCGTGTTCGACGGGGCGAGCTTCGTCGTAGGCCCCGAAGGCGCGCTGTGGGTGCAGATGCCCGACTGGGAAGAGGCGGTGGTCGACACCCGATGGAGCCAGGTCGAATTCGGCGCGGGCAAGCGCTGGCGCTGCGAGCCGGGCGAGGTCCACGAACTGGCCGAGCACCCCGAGGACATCTACTGCGCGATGGTGCTCGCGCTGCGCGACTACGTCGACAAAAACCGCTTCCCGGGCGTGGTGCTCGGCCTGTCGGGGGGGATCGATTCGGCGCTTTGCGCGGCGATCGCGGTCGACGCGCTGGGCGCGGAACGGGTGTGGTGCGTGATGATGCCCAGCCGCTACACCGCGCAGGACAGCCTGGATGACGCCGAGGCCTGCGCCAAGGCGTTGGGCACGCGGCTCGATACGATCCCGATCGAGCCCGGCGTCGCCGGCTTCACCGACATGCTCGCCCCCGCCTTCGCCGGCCGCGCGCCCGACATCACCGAGGAGAACCTGCAGTCGCGCATCCGCGGCGTGCTGCTGATGGCGCTCTCCAACAAGTTCGGGCCAATGCTGGTGACCACCGGCAACAAGAGCGAGATGAGCGTCGGCTACGCCACGATCTATGGCGACATGAACGGCGGCTACAACCCGCTCAAGGACGCCTACAAGACCACTGTCTTCGCCATCTCGAAGTGGCGCAACACCGCGCGCCCCAAGACCGGCCTCGGCCCCGACGGCGTGGTGATTCCCGAGCGGATCATCACCAAGCCGCCCAGCGCCGAACTGCGCGAGGACCAGAAGGACGAGGACTCGCTTCCGCCCTACGACATTCTCGACGGCATCCTGCTCGGCCTCGTCGAGCACGAGAAGAGCGTCGACCAGCTCGTCGCCGACGGGTTCGAGCGCGACACCGTGGTGCGGATAGAACGCTTGCTCTACGTCGCCGAGTACAAGCGGCGGCAGGCGGCGCCGGGCGTGAAGCTGGGCGCGCGCAACTTCGGCCGCGATCGCCGTTACCCGATCACCAATGCGTTCCGCTCGGGGTAAGCTGGCCTCGCGGCCACGAACCGCTATAGGGCGGCGCATGGTCACCACGCGTTTCGCCCCTTCGCCCACCGGGCGCCTGCACGTCGGCAATATCCGCACAGCGCTGCACAACTGGCTGCTGGCGAAAAAGCAGGGCGGGCGCTTCCTGCTGCGCATCGACGATACCGATGCCGAGCGAAGCCGCGAGGAATATGTCGAGGCGATCCGCGCCGACCTTGTCTGGCTGGGGCTCGAACCCGATGGCGAGGAACGCCAGTCGGCGCGCTTCGGCCACTACGAGGCAGGCTTTGCCGCGCTGCGCGAAGCGGGACGCATCTACCCCTGCTACGAGACCGCGCAGGAGCTTGAGCTCAAGCGCAAGGTGCTGCTCGGGCGCGGTCTCCCGCCAATCTACGACCGCGCGGCGCTGGCGCTGGGCGAGGCCGAACGCGCCGAAAAGGAAGCGGCAGGGATCGCCCCGCACTGGCGCTTCAGGCTCGACCACGACGCGGCGATCGAGTGGGACGACGGTATCCGCGGGCCCCAACACTTCAATCCGGCGCAGATGTCCGACCCGGTGGTGCGCCGCGCCGACGGGTCCTGGCTCTACATGCTGCCGTCTGCGCTCGACGACATAGAGATGGGCGTCACCGACGTGCTGCGCGGCGAGGACCACGTCTCGAACACCGCGCTGCAGATCCAGATGTTCGAGGCGATGGGTGCAAAGCCGCCCCGCTTCGCGCACGAGGCGCTGCTGACGGGAAGCGAGGGCAAGCTGTCGAAGCGGCTCGGCTCGCTCGGCGTCGCGGACCTGCGCGAGGCCGGGATCGAGCCCGAGGCGCTGGTCGCGCTGCTGGCGCGGCTGGGCACGTCGCTGCCGGTCGAGCCGATCGCCGAGCGCGAGGTCATCGTCGAGAGCTTCGATCTTTCGACCTTCGGCCGCGCGCCCGCGCGCTTCGACGAGGCCGAACTCCACCGCCTCAACGCGCAGATCGTCCACCGCCTGCCCTTCGCGCGCGTCTCGCACCTGCTGCCGCAGGGCATGGGCGAAGCGGCGTGGGAAGCGATCCGGCCCAACCTGACCCACATAAACGAAGCGGCGGACTGGTGGCGGATCATCACCGGTCCGGTCGAAGCGCCCGCCTTCGACGAGGAGACCCGCGCCTATCTCACCGCCGCCGCCGACACGCTCGCCGGTGACGGCTGGGGCGAGGATCCGTGGCACGCGCTGACCGGTGCGCTGAAGACCACTACCGGCCGCAAGGGCAAGGCGCTGTTCCTGCCGCTGCGCCAGGCGCTGACCGGCATGGACCACGGCCCCGACATGGCCCAGGTGTTGCCGCTGATCGGCCGCCACGAAGCACTGGCACGACTGCGCGCGGCGGCCCGGTGAAGGTGACAGAGGCGACAACCTGTCACCCGCCAGAGGTCTATTAAACGACTGTTTTTAATACTTTATGACGCCCATCCGGCCAGAGTGACACCGATGCGGCGCGTCGTACCTGCGCGCGCCGGGAATTCCTACGATTGGAAAGAGCGGCCAGGAACCTGGCAGGCGGCTGGCGTGTCGGAAAATGGTTTCGACGGCGCACAAGTGCCCACGCCGCTTGCGGGAGGCGTTGGGGGTGGGCAAGCGCCGTGTCCGCTCCCAAGCCGACCACAATGCCTAATTTTGCTTAAACGTATCCCTTGGGCCGGTCTTAAGCAGGAAATCGCGACTCTCGTGGCAAGACGCCGCTTGGGAGTCCGGGCATGCCGAAGCCGACCGATTTGCTGCAACGCATGAGTGCGATGGCCGTGCTCGCCTGCCCCGCCACGGCCCTCGCGCAAGCGCCCGGCGCCGTTCCGCCGGCATCCGGACAGGCGATGCTGGACGTCGGCTACCAGATCCCGCGCGAACGGACCGCCGCCCCCGCGCTGGTCGGCCCGCAGAGCATGGCGGCGCCGAGCGCCCGACCCGGCCGCACGCGCGCAGCGGCCGAAGCGCCGCGCAGGAAGTTCGAGCCCGAGTGGTCTCGCGAGATCGGATCGCATGGCCCCTCGGTCGAGCTTGCCGCGCTGGGAGGAGGCCGGGCGGACGCACCCAGCCTCGTCCACTTCGCCTTCAGCTGGAATTTCTAAGCCCGTCCGGTAACGCCCACCAGCAACGCGGGATCGATGCCCTCCGCGCGCCAGGTGCTGACCCAGCGCGATTCGGGGGGTGTGTCGAACAGGATTTCGGGCCGTCCTTCTGCCGCATGCCAGCCGTGGCGGTGCATTTCCTCGTCGAGCTGGCCCGGCCCCCAGCCGGCATAGCCGAGCGCCATCAGCCATTTCGCGGGACCGCGCCCCTCGGTGATCGCGGTCAGGACCTCGAGCGAGGCGGAGAGCGCGCCAAGCCCGGCGACCTCGATGCTTTCCTTGCCCATCCAGTCGGCCGAATGGAGGATGAAGCCCCGCCCCGGCTCGACCGGTCCGCCGTGGTGGACCGGCGCGTCGGGCGCGACGCCGCGGTCGATCTCCAGCTCGTCGAGCACGGCGTGGAACCCGGTCCCGTCGCGCAGGTGCCCCACGCCGATGCCCAGCGCGCCGTTTTCGTCATGCACGCACATCGCGATCACCGCGTGGTCGAAACGCGGATCGCCCATCCCGGGCATTGCCAGCAGCAGCCGGCCCGACAGGTAGGGGGCGTCGCTCATGGTCCCACACTACCTTCCGTCGGCGCGAGGGCCAAACGCCAATCGCGCGCTTGACCGCGATCAAGGCACGCTTGTTCCAGCAGCCTAGGCGGTTGATCGAACAGGAGACGCGATCCCATGCACAAGAACTGGCCCGAAATGGCCGACGAGCTGTCCGCCGCGATAAAGGAAGTGCGCCTCGGCACGCCCGAGGTGATGAAGGCCTTTTCCGGCATCGCGCAGGCCGCGCTCACCGGCGGGAACATCGACACCAAGACCAAGGAACTGATCGCGCTGGCGATCTCGGTCGCGATCCGCTGCGACGGCTGCGTCGCGTTCCACGCCAAGGCCGCGGTCGCGCGCGGCGCCTCGCGCGAGGAAGTGATGGAGACGATGGGCATGGCGCTCTACATGGGCGCGGGGCCGAGCCTGATGTACGCAGCCCAGGCGGTGGAAGCCTTCGACCAGTTCGCGGAAGAAGCGGAAGTGAAGAAGTAGGGGGTTTGGGGGTCTTTGATGCGTTGTCCGGCCATCCTTGCGGATGACCTCGCCGGCACCAGCCCTCTCCCCCGCCCGGCCACCATTCAGGATAATTGCTTGGGAGGCCGGGTGGGGGAGAGGGCTGGTGCCGCAAGCGTTCGACGG
>JAJXVK010000198.1 GCA_021782155.1 Pseudomonadota bacterium | reverse complement strand
TGCGGCGCTTGCGCTGCCCGGTGCCGCCTCGGCTGCCGCATGCAAGGACGCGAAGGGCAAGTTCATCACGTGCCCGCTCGCCGCAGCGGCGAGCCCCGCGCCCGCGCGATCCTCGGCAAAGAACGCAAGGCCGGCCAAGGTCGCGAAGTCCTCGTCGCACAAGATTTGCAGGGACAAGAAGGGCCACTTCTCCAAATGCACCTCCTGACCTGAGCGGAACGGCGCCGGGAGGTATGGGTTAGCCAGCTTCCCGGCGCAATTCAGGCTTCGGCGCGCGCTGCCCGATGCCGGGCGGGCAGACGCCTTGCAGCCCGCGAGTCGCCGGTCCTTGCAGCAAGTCAAGGCGGGGCCATGGTCGTGCGCCGCCGGCAACCGTCCGGCCGCCCTCATTTGAATAGCATTCTAACCTTCCTTGGGCTAGGCGAGAGCGTGCCGGCGCGTCTGCCGGGTCGATGGCTGGTACGCGCCGGCCGATCCGACAGGGGCCGTCGCGCGACCCTGGCCCCCGTGGCGCAGAGGGAAGCGCTGATGGGCGACGCGGGCCGGCACATGGCCCGGCAAGGATGTGGTGGAGACCCCCAATGAAGATCGCGGTCATCGGCGCAGGTGCGATGGGAGCCATCTATGCGACACTGTTCGCGGAGGCCGGGCACGATGTGCTGGTGATCCAGCGCGCGGGCCCGCATCTCGCCGCCATCCGGACGCACGGCCTGCGCCTGAGCGGGTTCAGCGGCGACCGGACAATTGCTGTGAGGGCGGTCGAAGTGGCGCCGGACGAGCCCCAGGATCTCGTCATCTTCGCCGTAAAGGCGACCCAGGTCGATGTCGCGGCGCGGGAAGCGGGCGGTCTGATCGGCACGGGCACCATCGTCCTCGCCATGCAGAACGGCATCGGGGCCGCCGATATCCTGGCGCGCAGCATTGATCCCGGTCGCATCGCGGTGGGTATCGCCGCGGCCTTCGGCGCATCGCTCGCCGGGCCCGGCCATGCCCGCCACAAGGGCATGGAGGCGATCAGGATCGGCGCGCACGCCGGACTTCGCGAAGACGACCTTGCCGGCCTGGCGCAGGTGTGGCGCGAAGCAGGCTTCAAAGCCGAGGCGGTTGGCTCGATCGCGGCCATGCAATGGGAGAAGCTGATCTGCAACGCCAGCTTCAGCGCGCCATGCGGGTTGACCGGCCTGACCGTTGGCGCGGCGCTGGCCGATGCGAACATCGGCCCGTTGTGCATCGGCGCGGGGACCGAGGCCTGGACGATTGCGAAAGGCCTCGGCATTCCAATTTCGGTTGCCGACCCCGAAAGCCACATTCGCGGATTTGCCGCGCGCGTCGCCGGAGCCAAGCCGTCGCTGCTGCAGGACATCGAGGCCGGGCGCCCCACCGAAATCGACTTCATCAACGGCGCCGTGCCGCGCGAAGCCCGCACCGCCGGGCTGTCCGCGCCGGTCAACGAGACGCTGGCCAGGCTGGTCCGGCACCGCGAGACGATGGCGCGCTGAACGCCGCGGGTTCCCGCCTCAGGCGATCAGCCGTTCGATGTGCGGGGCAAGTTCGGGTTTGAATTCCAGCCCGAATCCGGGCTGCTGCGGCAGATTGATCATCCCGTTTTCGATGACAAGATCCGGCAAGTAGCCGCCAAACGGTTGGAAAACGGCCGGATAGGCCTCGCACCCGCCAAGGTTCAGGCCGGCCACGATGTGCAGGTTGATCATGTGCCCGCCATGCGGCATCGCCTGCGACCGGTCATGCCCCGCCGCCTCGAGCGCCGCTATGATGCCCGCGTACTCGGTCAGGCCATAACTGAGGCCCGCATCCATCTGGAATATGTCCACGCCGGGGCGCATGCCGCCATACCGCAGAAGGTTGATCGAATCGGGCAGCGAGAAAAGGTTTTCGCCCGTCGCCAGCGGATGGGGATAGGATTGCGACAACTCGCGAAGGGTCGAATAGTCCAGCGGATCGCACGGCTCCTCGTACCACCGCAGACCATATTGCGCGAGTTCCCGACCCAGGCCGGTCGCCTGCGTCCTGCCAAACCGGCCATTGGCATCGACCGCAACCCTCGCGGCCGAACCGAACACCTCGATCGCGGCCTCGATCCGCGCCGCGTCCTGGCTCCAGGGAGCGCCGCCGATCTTGATCTTCACATCGGTAAATCCGGCCTCGCGATAACCGTTGAGCTCGCCGCGCAGGCGATTGATCCCGTCATCCGGATGGTAATAGCCCCCCGCCGCATAGACATGCATCCCGATCGAGTGGTCCCGGCCGAATGCCCGTGCGACAGTGCTGAAGGCCGGTTCATCGAGGAGCTTGGCCTTGAGGTCCCAGGCGGCGAGTTCGATCGCCGCAATGGCCGAGGCACGGTCGCCATGCCCGCCGGGCTTTTCGTCCCGCATCATGGCTCTGGCGAGCCTGGCGGGCGAGAGGGTCCCGTCCGTTCCGGCGTAGTCTTCGGGCGGCATCGCCGCGATGCGGGGGATGAGGCGGTCCTGGACTATCCCCGACTGCGCGAAGCGGCCGATCGAATTGAACGCCACGCCGCAGACCGCTCGCCCGTTGCGGACCTGGTCGCTGACCAGCGCCACCAGCGAAATCGTGTGGCGGGAAAAATCGACGACGGCATTGGCTATCGCCTGATCGAGATGCACCGCGACTTCCCTGATTTCCACAATTCGCATTTGCCTGTTTCCTTCAAAGGTCGTTCACGGCGTCGAAAACGCTTAGATTTCTAATCATGAGCTTGCAAGGGGGCGAACCCGTAGACGTCCGGGCCCGTCAGGCCGGGTGCGATACGGACAGGCTCCCGCGCCGCGAAGACCGCGGCAAGGGTCTTGCCCGGCCCCGCATGTGGCGCACGCGCAAAAAAAGGGGCCGGTCGACCGACCAGCCCCGATGAAGTTTGGGAGAGGATGCCTGAAAGGCGCCGCCGAGATGGGTTGCCTTCGTTCATTGTGCAAGTGCGAAAAAGACCAGGAGCAATGAACCGGGCGCAATCCTTGTCCCTCCATCCGCAGCCTGGCGCGCCGCAAGCCCCCAACAATCCCGTGGAAAGCCGCAGCCAAGGCGTGGCGCAAGTGCCGCGCGGCGGCTAGCCCGCTTTCCCTCACAATCAAGGAAGTCCAGCAACATGAACAACAACGATCTCGCCGAAGCGCTAGCCGCCAGCCACGACCTCTCGAAGGCCGAGGCCCGCAAGGCCGTCGATGCCGTGTTCGCGGCGATCACCGAAGCGGCTGCAAAGGGCGAGGAGATCGCGCTTGCCGGGTTCGGCAAGTTCAAGGTCAAGGAAAGCGCCGCGCGCGAGGGCCGGAACCCGGCGACCGGCGAGGCGATGACCATCGCCGCCTCGAAGAAGCTCGCGTTCGCGCCCGCCAAGGCGGTCAAGGACAAGCTCAACGGCTGATCTGCCACCGGCGCCCTGCCCCGCGGCGGGGCGCCGGCACGCCGAAGGACAGGGCCTGGCTTCATGGAACTCGACGACCAGCTGAACCGTTACTTCGGCACCTCCGACCTCGCCTCGCTCGCACCGCGGGCGATCGAGGCGGGCATCGAGCGGATCCTCGTCGAGTTCGGCCTGGAAAAAGATCGCAACCGCCGCTTTGCGATGTGGATCCTGCTCCACATCCTCGGCGCGGCGCCCGATCTCGACGTGGCGTTCAGCGAACCCGAGGACCGCGAAGCGGCGCGCAACGCGATGGACCTGTTCGACAAGGCGAACAGGCTGTAACCTGACCCTAGCCGTGCGCGCCGAAGTAGTTGGCGATCGCCACGGCGATGCGCAGGTTGAGCGTGTGGGCGCGGTCGATCGGGTCGATGAAGCGGGCGCGGATCGCGCCATAGTCCTCGCCGCCATGGTCGGGGTAGTCGGTCGGCTCGTCGACGGTAAAGTCGCTCAGATGCGGTTCGACCACCGGATAGGCGCGGCGCAATTGCGCCAGCGCGTCCTCGACGCGCAGCGAAAGCACCATCTCGAGCACGTCCTCGCGGCTCACGTCGTTGGCGCGCGAGAACGGCGGAACCTCCACCGCGCGCAGGAACATGTGCATGAGCAGCGACAGGCGCAGCGCCTGGAGCAAGCCGATCACGCGCCGGTCCTCGTCGCCCTGCTCGTCGCGCTCGCCCGTGCCGCCGGGCACCAGCGCGAGCAGGCGGTGGAGCTTCATCCAGTCTACCCGAAGGCGCGAGGCGAGGCGGCGGAAAACGCCGGTGCGGTCGTCCTTGGTCAGGTGCTCGGCGAGCGCGAGGCACGCGGGTTCCAGCTGGTTCTCGGTGCCGCGATAGGGACGGCTCGCCCAGTAGGCCGAGTTGAACAGCTCGCCATGCGCGGCGACGGTCTTGATGCTGGCGAGGCCGTTCGCCGCCAGAAGCAGCCGCACCAGCTGCCGTCCGCGCTGCGACGCGCCGAGCAGTTCGGCGATCGCCTCGGTCTCCTCGCCGGCAGCGGTACCCGCGCCCGCAATCACGTTGACCGGGTAGCCGAGCTGCTGGAGGATCGCGTTGTGCGGGATCGCGCGGATCTGCCTGAGGCTCATCGAACGATCGGAATTGATGTCCGACTGGCGGCGTGACACGCGGCTGCCGGTGCCCTTGAGCAGCCCCAGCCCGAAGGCGGTGACCGCGCGCGAATAGGTCGCGGATTCGAGGTGCTCGCGCTGCACGCGGCGGATCGAGCGGTAGAAGTCCAGACTGAGGTCGGTGCGGTCGTAGAACGGGTCATCGCCGTTTCCGCCCGCGAGCGACACTTCGGCCTCGGCGATGCGCGTGAGCGTGGCCAGCGCCAGCGCGCGGTTGCGGAAGAACAGGTAGCCGTCGCCGCCCTGGAAGCTCGCTTCGGGCTCCAGCGCGATGCCAGCCCTGGCGAAGCGGCTTCGCGCCCAGCGCGACAGCGGCCAGGTCAGGCGGTCGGTGAAGCCCGAGGGGTGTGCGCCCCGGCCCATCGATTCGCCGTGCGTGTTGAACACCAGCGCGGCGACGTCGGTCAGCCCGTTGGCCTTCATCGCCTGGGCGAGGCGGCCCTGCAGGCGTTCGATGGCGAGCGCGGCGGGGATCTGGCCGATGAAACGCCCCGCGTCGGAAAAGCCCGTCTGGATCGCCACGCGCCCGCGCAGCCGCGCATAAGCGCGATAGGCGTCCTCGGCGAGCAGCGCGCCCAGGAAGCGCCCGCCGTGTTCGAGCGCCGCCTCGGTCTCGAACAGCGGCGAGACGTCGACCTTGCCCTCGATCCCGAACAGCTTGGCGAAATAGAGCGCGGCAAGCACGGTCTGCGGCTGCTCGCACTCGGCGATCAGCATGCGGATCGGCGCGTCGGCGTCGATGTGGTGGAGGATCTGCGCCATCACCAGGAACTGGCGCATCGCGGTCGAGGTCTCGAGCGCCAGCGCGGCGAAGTTGACGCGCAGCGGGGTGACTTCGGCGAGCAGCTCGCGCAGCCGCGACAGCGCGCTCTTGCTGGCGAGGTCGAGCGTGCCCTCGGGGTCGATCCTGCGCCGCAGCGCGTTCAGCAGCTGAGAGGAATTGACGCGGAAGTGTATCCAGCCGAGCCCCAGACCATCGGCGCGCATCGCCGCGGCGAGTGTGGCAAGCTCCAGCGCGCGGCCGGTCTCGCTCGCCGCCGCCTCGGTTTCGAGCGCCTCGACCAGCGGCGCCAGGCTGAGCAGCTTGTCGGGATGGTCCTCGGTCAGGCGGTTGGCCGCCTCGGACAGCGCGGCGGGATCGTCGGACAGCGCGCGGAAGGCCTCGGCCATGCCGTGCGCATAGGCCTCGGCGCGTTCGAGCGTCGCCACCAGCGCGTGACCCGCGTCGATACCGGCGAGCGTATCGCGGTAGCGCGCCAGCCGCAGCGCCTTCTCGGTCAGCCGGAAGGCGATCGAGGTGGTCCACTTGATGTCGGTGCGCCCGTCCATGTCATAGCCAACCCAGGTGGCGAAGCGGAACGGCAGCGGGCGGAAATCGAGCCAGCGCTTCGGCCAGCGCCGCTGCGCGTGGGCGAGCAACTGGCGCACCATGCAGTCGCGCGCGGCCGCCGCCTCGCCG